>NZ_JBVVQV010000004.1:228581-353280 GCF_055811235.1 Mesorhizobium sp. WSM4810
TAGGCGGCCTATTCGGGCGCGAGTCTGCTGATAAGTTGGCGCAGCATTTTTCCGATGCCCTCGGTCGCTAACAGTATCTGACAAGCTTGATCTTGCGTAGCTAGGCCAATGCGTTCAGCGATCTGGAGGTGCGTCTCGAATTCCTTCAGCGACCCTTGGGCTATCCGGAGAAATTGCTGATAAGAGCCCCTGTTGTCTCGGCCATAACCTTCCGCGATGTTTGCAGGGACTGACGTTGCTGAGCGGCGGATTTGGCTGGTCAACCCATACAATTCCTCTTTTGGCCATGCCTTGGTCAAGGCGTAGGTGGTGACGGCCAGATCCATCGCCTGCTGCCATACGATAAGATCCTTGTACGAATTGATCTTGCCGGTCATCTTGCTGCCTATTGCCTATTGCCTATTGCCTACTGCCTTTACCGACCAATCAGCGCGCGTGCGATGATGACGCGCATGATCTCGTTGGTGCCTTCGAGAATCTGGTGAACGCGCAAATCCCGCACCAGCTTCTCGATGCCGTAATCGTGCAGATAGCCATAGCCGCCATGCAGTTGCAGCGCGTCGTTGGCAACGTTGAAGCCGACGTCGGTGACGAAGCGCTTCGCCATCGCCGACCATTTCGAGGCGTCCGGGGCCTTGCGGTCGAGCTTCGAGGCAGCGGCGTAAAGGAATATCCGTGCTGCCTGCAACTCGGTCTCCATGTCGGCCAGCTTGAATTGCAGCGCCTGGAACTGGTTGATCTTGGCTCCGAAGGCCTTGCGTTCGGCGGTGTAGGACAGCGCCTTGTCGAGCGCCGATTGCGCCCCGCCCAGCGAACAGGCGGCGATGTTGAGCCGGCCGCCGTCGAGCCCGGCCATGGCGATGCCGAAGCCGGCGCCTTCGTCCGAGAGCAGGTTTTCAACCGGCAACTTGCAGTCCTCGAAGACGACCTGGCGGGTCGACTGCATGTGCCAGCCCATCTTGTGCTCGTTGGCGCCGAAAGACAGGCCGGGCGCATCTTTCGTCACGACGAAGGTCGAAATGCCCTTCGGACCGTCGGCGCCGGTGCGCGCCATGACGATGTAAAGGTCGCTGTCGCCGGCGCCCGAAATGAACTGCTTGACGCCGTTCAGCACATAGTCGCCGCCGCTCCTCACCGCACGCGTCTTCAGCGCCGCAGCATCCGATCCCGAACCCGGCTCGGTCAGGCAATAGCTCGCCAGCCATTCCATAGAGGTCAGCTTCGGCAGGAAGTGCTGGCGCTGCTCGTCGCTGCCGAAGCGGTCGATCATCGAAGCCACCATATTGTGGATCGAGATGAAGGAGGAGAAGGCCGGATCGGCGCGCGAAAGCGCCTCGAAGATCAGCACCGCGTCGAGCCGGCCGAGCGCTGAGCCGCCGACATCGTCACTGACATAGATGCCGCCAAGCCCGAGCGGGCCAGTCTCGCGGATCACGTCCGCCGGAAAATGCTTGTTGCGGTCCCAGTCGAGCGCGTTCGGCGCAACGCGATCGGCAGCGAAGGCCTCGGCCATTTGCTGGATGGCGCGCTGGTCCTCGTTGAGTTCGAACTGGCTGGTGCCCGCATCAACAGCGGCGTCCATGGCGTGCTCCGTAATGTCGTCGGCCTCCTGGCCTGTCGTTTTTGGCTTTGCGCGCGGTTCAATCTAGACCAATGATGCCGCCGCGCAAGCCGACTAGCTCCATCCAACGATCTGGGGGCGCCTGTGTGATAATGCGTGTCTGGGGCAAGGCGTGACGACAAATTTCGATGAACTGCTCGAGCGTTTCCACGCCACTCTCGCAACATTCGATGATGCGCTGGTGCGCAATGAGGTGGCCCGGATCGGCTGGGCCATGCCGGCACGACCGCTCGATCCGCGTCCGCTTGCCTGCCTGCGCCAGCTCGATCGTATCGTCGAGCTCGCTCCGGCCAACGCCCAGCCGCTGGCGCGGCTGCTTGCGGAGCGTCGCGGCCAATTGCGCTGGGGGCAGACCTACAGCGAGGCGGATTTCGGCAAGACGTTCATCGACAATTACGGCTGGCTGGAGGTCTTCGGCACGCGCGGCCATTTCGTCAACGACGAGGTCGCGGCCGGTCTGCTGATCCTCGGACCTGAAATCGTCTATCCCGACCACCATCATGTCGCCGAGGAGATCTACATTCCGCTGACCGGCGGCACCGAATGGCGCATGGGCGAAGGCGACTTTGGCAGGCGCGAGGCGGGTGAGGTGATCCACCATGCCTCTGATGTCAGCCACGCCATGCGCACCGGCAAGGAGCCGCTGCTGGCGCTCTACCTCTGGCGCGGCGGACCACTGGCCGCGAAATCCACGATCACCGGCAGCGTTTCACAGGGCAGGAATTGATGGCGGCCAAGGCGATCATGCTGCAGGGCACAGGCTCCGATGTCGGCAAGACGGTGCTGGTCGCGGGCCTCTGCCGCGTGGCGAAGAAGCGTGGGCTGAAGGTGCGGCCGTTCAAGCCGCAGAACATGTCGAACAACGCCGCCGTCGCCGATATTCCGGGCGACAAACTCGGCGGCGAGATCGGCCGCGCCCAATGGCTGCAGGCGATCGCCTGCGGCGTTGTGCCCACCGTCCATATGAACCCGGTGCTGCTCAAGCCGCAGACCGATATCGGCGCCCAAGTGGTGGTGCAGGGCAAGGTGTTCGGCGAGGCGCGGGCGCGAGACTACCAGGCGCTGAAGGGCCGGCTGATGGATGCCGTGCTGGACTCCTGGGCCGAGGTCGCCGAGGGTGCCGACCTCGTCATCGTCGAAGGCGCCGGCTCGCCGGCCGAGATCAATCTCAGGAGCCGCGACATCGCCAATATGGGCTTTGCGACGCGCGCCGACGTGCCGGTGATCCTGGTCGGCGACATCGATCGCGGCGGCGTCATCGCCTCGGTCGCCGGCACCCATCTGATCCTGCCGGAAGAGGACCGGCGCATGATCGTCGGCTATCTCATCAACAAGTTCCGCGGCGATGTCTCGCTGTTCGATAACGGCATCAAGGCGATCGAGAGCTTCACCGGCTGGCGCTGTTTTGGCGTCGTGCCATGGCTGAAGGCGGCGGCGCGGCTGCCCTCGGAAGATTCCGTGGTGCTCGAACGCCTGGCGTCCGGAGAGAAGCGCGCGCTGAAGGTGGCCGTGCCGATGCTTTCGCGCATCGCCAATTTCGACGACCTCGACCCGCTCAAGGCCGAGCCGCAGGTCGAGGTCGTCTTCGTGCCGCCCGGCCAGCATTTGCCGGACGACGCTGGGCTGGTGATCATTCCCGGCTCCAAGTCGACGATCGGCGACCTGCTAAGGTTCCGTGAAAATGGCTGGGACCGCGATCTGCTTGCCCATCGCAAGCGCGGCGGCCACGTCGTCGGCATCTGCGGCGGCTTCCAGATGCTCGGCCGTGTCGTGCGCGATCCCGACGGCATCGAGGGCAGCGTTACCGAGACCGACGGGCTCGGCCTGCTCGACGTCGAAACGCTGATGGAGCCGGAAAAGACGGTGCGCAATGTCAGCGCGCGCTCGGTCCAGTTCGACCTGCCGCTCGAGGGCTACGAGATCCATCTCGGCCGCACCACCGGTCCGGACACGCTGCGCCCATCTACCGTCATCAACGGCGCCGATGACGGCGCCGTCTCCGCCGACGGCAAGGTGTCGGGCAGCTATCTGCACGGGCTGTTTTCCGCCGACGCTTTTCGGGCGAAATTCCTGGAAAATCTCGGCGTCAAAGGCGGCGGCATCGATTATCGCGCCGAGGTCGAACGGGCATTGGACGAAGTCGCAGCCGAACTGGAAACCCACCTCGACTGCGACGCTATCTTTGGTCTGGCGCGTTAGCTGGCGGGCTCACCGGCCTTTGGCCAATAGGTGCCGAACGACCAGACATTGCCTTCCGGATCGCTGCAGATGAATTCGCGGCTGCCATAGTCGCGGTCGGTGAGCTCTTCCAGTATTTCGGCGCCGGCCTTTTTGGCTCTGGCATAAGCGGCATCGGCATCGTCGACGGCAACATAGATCGATCTGCCGCCACCCGGGCCCGGTGCGCCGATCATCTGGCCAAACTTGTCGTCGCGTGCGGTGCCCAGCATGATCATCGAGGAGCCGAAAGTCAGTTCGGCGTGTTGGACGATGTCGCCTTCGCCGTAGCGGGCATGAACGGCAAAGCCGAAGGCTTCACCGAGCCAGTCGATCATTTTCGCGGCATTGCGGTAGCGCAAGGTGGGATAGAGCCTGGGCGGTTCGACTGACATGGTCATGACGATCTCCTTCAATTGGATTGGACGATAATCCAGTCTGGGCGAAGGCTTTTCCCACGTCTTGAAGAAATGTTACCTGCGCCTCTATGCCTGGGCGGCCAGCGCCGTCGGCGTTTCGCCGGCAAGGTCGCGGAATTCGCGCACCAGATGCGCCTGGTCGGCATAGCCGCAATCGGCGGCGATATCAGCCCAGTCGGATTTGCCCTGCCTTGACAGGCCGAGCGCCCGGTTGAAGCGGACGATGCGCGACAGCGTCTTGGGGCCGACGCCGATCGCGTTGGAGAATTTTCCCGCGAGATGCTTGCGGCTCCAGCCCAGCCTGTCGGCGAGCGATGCGACGCGAATGCGGCCACCCGAGACGATGATCCGGTCATAGGCCCACGCGATTTCGGCCTGCATTTCGCGGGCGTCAGTCAGCCGCGCGGCGACGAACGTCTCGACGATGGCAAAACGTGCGTTCCAGCCGTGCGCATTGCCAAGTCTTTCGCGCAGCGCGATGCCTTCGATCCCGAGCACATCGTCGAGGCCGACCATGCGGTCGGTCAGTTCGCTCATCGCGAGGCCGAAGAAGCGTCGGGCGCCGAGCGGGGTGAAATTGACCTGGATGCAGCAGGCGCCGCCGCGGGATTCGATCACCACCGGACCGGCATAGAGGCCGGCGGCGAAACTGGCGAAGCGGTCGTTGTCGCCCGGCTCCCTGCCGAGCCCGATGGCGAAGGGTTCGGCAAAGCTGATGACCAGCGGCACGGTCAGCGATGCGTATTCGACGTTGCGGAAACGGCCGGGCATGGTTTCGCGGTAGCCGCAGATGTCAGTGACTGAATCCTGGAGCCAAGGGCCAGGCGCACGCCGAACCATCTCGAACCGGTCGAGGCCAGGACTGTGCTGGTTGCTGCCGTCTTCGCTCTGGGCAGACATGAGCTTTCCTCCGCCCGCGGATGGTAGCAGACCAACCCTCAGAATCAAAAGTGCCCGGCTTGTGGCCGGGCGCTCCGAGTTGCCTGAGAGATCTGAGGGCTTAAGCGCCGCGAACCAGGCAGCCGCCGGCAAGCACGACATAAGCGATGAGGACGATCCACACCGCGGCCAGGGGAATGAACGCAAAAACGCCGAGAGCGGCGAGAAGACCGATGATGGCGATAACAAGGGATATGATGAAAATAAGCTGCGTAGGCGCACTGAGATTCATGTGTGGCTCCTCCGACATGATTCGTACAACCGCATCCTACCAGGCGCCCCGTTCACACACCAATCAGCGTGCGCAGCGGCGGAGACCAATTGTCGATCTTGGCGCCGCCCCTCATCGCCCTGCCGGGCACTTCTCCCCGTTTAGGGACGGGAGAAGAGGGCGGTGGCGACCTCGGTGAACATTCTGCAACGCTGGTGATTGGCGAAACCTTCGATGGGAGCGCCCCTCTCCCCGTCATTATACGGGGAGAGGATGCCGGAAGGCAGGTGAGGGGCAGCGCCAATGGCCGGAAAAGGGTGAGGAGCCGAATTTCAAAACCTGAAAGCAATTGCCAGCAATTGCCCCTGTCGAACCACAGCCGACCATTTGCGCAAGGCCGATTCCGCGTTACCTATTTGCAACGAATCGGAAAGGGACGCTGATGGCATTCGCACTGCTGGAGCAGATACGTTCGATCTTCGACGGCGACCCCGGCGTGCGCAAGGTCGCGGACGATCCGGTGCTGTCGGCGGAACTGCTGATGCTGTTTCGCATGATTTTGGCCGACGGCACGGTCAACGAGAGTGAAATGGCCGCGTTCAGGCGCATCTGCCGGGAAGCCTTCGGCATTCCGGAAGCCAGCATCGACAGCGTCATCGAATATCTCAACGAGTTCGGCTACGAGACCAATGGCTCGCAAGCCATCGCGCAGTTCCGTGACCTCGACGTCGAGAGGCGCAGCCTGCTTGCGCGCCATATGGCCGAGATCGCCAAGGCCGATTCGCAACTTGCCGGGACAGAGATGCAGCTCTTGCGCCGCACCCTCGACTTGCTCGACATCAGCCCCGCTGATGTGGTGAAGGCCGAAGAGTAAGCCTCTCCCGACGGTCGGCTGTTCACCCCTGTTCTTGTAGCCGCCGGGCAATCGCGCGGTGCAGGTCCGGGGCCGCAGCGACCAGCGCCTTGGCGGCTTCGGACTGCGGATGGTCGAGAACCGCGCTCGTCCTGCCCCGCTCGACGATCTTGCCGGCATGCATGATTATCACCTGGTCGGTAATGGCGCGGGCAACGGTCAGATCGTGGGTGATGAACAGATAGGCGACGCCGAGCTTCTGGTTGAGCTCGGCGAATAGATCGAGAATCTGGGCGCGGATCGAGACGTCGAGCGCCGACACCGGCTCGTCGGCGACGACCAGCCTGGGGCGGGTGATGATGGCGCGGGCGATCGACAGGCGCTGGCGCTGGCCGCCTGAAAATTCGTGCGGATATTTGTCCATGTCGCGTGGACCAAGGCCGACCTCGTGCAAGGCCTTTGCCACCATCTCGCGCCGCTCTGCATTCGTCGGCCTTTTCTCCAGGACATGCAGTGGCTCGGCGACCAGTTTTTCCACCTTCTGGCGCGGATCGAAGGAGCCGTAAGGGTCCTGGAACACCACCTGCATGTCGCGGCGCGCCGGCTTGAGCTCCGCCTCGCTCTTGCCGGTGATGACTTCGCCGCGAAACCGGATCGTTCCCGATGTCGGCCCGTCCAGCGCCAGGACCATGCGGGCAAGCGTGGACTTGCCGCAACCGGAACGCCCGACCAGCGCCACAGACTGCCCAGGATCGATCGAGAACGAGACATCGTCGACGGCGCGGGTCGGAACCGCGCGCTGCAGCAGCGATTTGCGCCGTCCCGGATAGTCCCGCGTCACGCTCTCTACGTGAAGGAGAGGTTTGGCAGCCTGGAGCAGGGGGTTGTCTTGGCCGACCTCGTGCGTCCTGGCACGCGCCGGCACGTGCATCGAGGCCTGCGCCAGTTGTCTTGTGTAGGGATGAAGCTGCTCGGACAAGGTGCGCGCCGTGTCGCCGGCCTCCATCACTTCGCCGTGGCGCAGGATGGTGATGCGCTCCGCCATTTCGGTCACCACCGCGAGGTCATGCGAGATCAACAGCAGGCCCATGCGGTTTTCTGCGACCAGGTCGCGCAACAGGTCGAGGATCTGCGCCTGCAGCACGACGTCGAGCGCCGTCGTCGGCTCGTCGGCGATCAGCAGTTTTGGTTTCAGCGCGCAGGCAATGGCGATGACGACACGCTGGCGCTGGCCGCCGGAAAGCTCGTGCGGATAGCGCGACAGCGGAAATTGCGCTGAGGACAGGCCGACCCGGTCGAGCATTTTTCGGGCGCGGTCCTCGGCGTCGGCGCGGCTTGCCCTGGTGTGCCAGCGTATGCCTTCGGCAACCTGCTCGCCAATCGTCTTGACCGGGTTCAGCGCCGTCATCGGCTCCTGGAAAACCATGCCGACATCATCGCCGCGCAGCGCGCACATCTGGTCTTCGCTGGCCGCGAGGATGTCGATGCCGTCGAAGACGACGCGCCCGCTGGCGCGCGCCGCCCAGGGCAGAAGCCGCATCACCGTCAATGCCGTGATCGACTTGCCCGAGCCGGATTCGCCGACCAGCCCCATCACCTCGCCGGGCGCGACGGCGAGCTCGACATCCCTCAGGATCGGCGTGTCGCCGATCGTCAGCGACAATTTCTCGATTTCGAGCAGGCTCATCGCTGCCGCCGCGATTTTGGGTCGAGGATGTCGGCAATACCGTCGCCGAGCAGGTTCAGTCCAAGCACGGTGACGACGATCGCCATGCCTGGAAAGATCGCCATCCACGGCGCCATCCCCATGCGCGTCTGGGCGTCGAACAGCATCCGCCCCCAGCTCGGCATCGGCGGCTGTGTGCCGAGCCCGACATAGGAAAGCCCGGCTTCAGCCAGGATGCCGAGCGCGAACTGAATGGTGCCTTGCACCAGGAGCAAAGTAACGATGTTGGGCAGCACGTGTTCGATGGTGATCAGTGCTTTGCCTTTTCCGGCGGCACGCGCGGCGAGGATGAATTCGCGCGGCCAGATCGCCAGCGCGCCGGCCCGGGCGACGCGGGCGAAGACCGGGATGTTGAAAATGCCGATGGCGATGATGGCGTTGAGCGCGCCCGGGCCGAAGATGGCGGTGATCATGATCGCCGACAGCAGGGCAGGGAAGGCGAAGACGAGATCGTTCAGCCGCATCACCGCCTCGTCGACGACGCCGCCGCGCGCCGCGGCAAGGGCGCCGAGCGGCACGCCAACGCCCATGCCGATACCGACCGCCACCAGCGCCACGGCGATCGAATTGCGGGCCCCGACCATGATCATGGAAAAAATGTCGCGGCCGAAATGATCGGTGCCGAACCAGTGCGCCGGCGAGGGTGCCTGGGTCTTGTCGGCGATGATCAGCCTGGTGACGTCAAAAGGCGTCCAGAATAACGAGACGATGGCGACCGCCGCCACAAGTGCAGTGATGACGAAGCCGGTGAGGAACGAGCGATTGGTGAAAGCCTTGACGAGGATGTCGGCAAAATTTTCCTCCGGGATGTCGAAGCGCAGCGTCATTGGCGGCTTCTCAGCCGCGGATCGACGACCGCATAGGAGAGATCGACAAGCAGGTTGACCGCGATGACGGCGGCGACCAGCAGCATGACGACGCTTTCGACGACGATCAGGTCGCGCTGGGTGATCGCCTGGAACACCAGCCGGCCGAGGCCGGGGAGATAAAAGACGTTCTCGATGATGATGGTGCCGGCGAGCAGGAAGGCGAACTGCAGGCCGAGAATGGTCAGCACCGGGATCATTGCGTTGCGCAGCGCGTGCCGCCACAACACCGCGCGATAGGGCAGACCCTTGGCGCGGGCAGTGCGGATATAGTCCTCGTTCAGCACTTCGATCAGCGCCGAGCGAGTGACGCGGGCGAGGATCGCCGCCTGCGGCAGAGCGAGCGCGATCGCCGGCAGGACCAGCGATTTCAGCGCCGGCCAGACGCCGGCGCTCCATCCCGGAAAGCCGCCGGCCGGCACCAGCCGCAGCCAGACGGCAAACAGGTAGATCAGCATCAGCGCAAACCAGAAGTTCGGCACGGCAACACCAAGCTGGGCGGCGCCCATCGCGATCGTGTCGCCGGCCCGTCCGTGCCGGCCGGCGGAAAACAGCCCGACCGGAATGGCGATGATGGTGGACAGCGCCAGCGCGATCAGGGCCAGCGGCAGCGAGACCACGATGCGCTCGCGGACCAGGTCGATGACCGGCACCGAATAGGTGTAGGAACGACCGAAATCGAGACTCAGCAAGCCGCCGGCCCAGTGCAGATAGCGCGCGGCAAGCGGCGCGTTGAGGCCCATCTGGTTGCGCAGCAACTCGACCTGGTCGGCGCTGGCGTTCATGCCCAGCATCAGCCGCGCCGGGTCGCCGGGAATGATTTCCAGCACGGCGAAGACCACCATCGAGGCCAGGACCAGCGTGATGAGGGCGATGGCAAGACGCTTGAGGAGATAGGCGGTCATGAGGGGAGGACCGCAGCGCTGCCTGCAAAGATCGGGCGACAGTGCTCTTTCACGTCCCCGTCTGTCCTGCCGGACGCGCCGGTCCGAGCCACGGGCCTCGGCAGGACAGTTGCTACAGACAAAAGATAGCGCTCGACCGGCCAATTGTTAATGCCGGCAGCGCAGAACTGAAGCGATTGCCCTGCGGCTCGGGCCAGGCATCTCGGCAGGACAGAGGGGGGTGCCACCGGCTGCAAGCTTCGCCCCTTTGGCCAGCAGCCCCTCACTCCGTCCACTTCACCTTGGTCAAATCATTGGCCTGGATCGGCGCATTTTCCCAAAAACCCTCGAGCTTGGCGTCCCAGACGCCGACTTTCGGCAGTTCGTAGAGGAAGCCGACCACGGCATCGTCGGCCAGTATCTTCTGCGCCTCGCCGAGCAGCGTCATGCGCTTGGCCTCATCGGAGGTGAGGTTCAGGTCGGCGATGATCTTGTCGAAGGTCGGGTTGTCGTAGTTGAAGTAATAATCCTTGCGCGAATAGATATCGATGTCGTTGGGTTCGGTGTGGGAAATGATGGTCAGGTCGTAGTCCTTCCTGGTGAAGACCTGGTCCAGCCACTGCGCCCATTCCACCGGCACGATCTGCAGATCGATGCCGACATCGCGAAGCTGCGACGCGATGATCTCGCCGCCAAGCCGCGCATAGGGGGGTGGCGGCAGTTTCAGCGTCGCCTTGAAGCCGTTCTCCAGGCCGGCATCCTTCAAGAGTTCCCTGGCCTTGTCGACATTGTGCGGATAGAGACCGGTGAGGTCGACATAGGCCTTGTTGGCGGGCGACATATGCGAGCCGATCGGCACGCCAAGGCCGGCCGAGGCGCCGTCGATGATCGCCTTGCGGTCGAGCGCAAACGAAATCGCCTGCCTGGCCTGCAGCCTGTCGAAAGGCGGCTTCTTGTTGTTCATCGAAAGGATGGTCTCACCCTCGGTCGCGCCGATCACCACCTTGAAGCGCGGGTCGCCCTGGATCTGGGCGACGCTGTCGGGATCGAAGAAGGGGAAGGCCTGAACATCGCCGGAAAGCAGCGCCGGCACGGCGGCTGCGGCATCCGTGACGATGCGGAACTCGGCCTTGTCGAGGGACACCGGGGCACCCCAGTAGGCGTCTGACTTGATCAGCGTGATCGATGAGCCCTTGGCCCAGCTCTGGAACTTGAACGGGCCGGTGCCGACAGGCTTTTCCTTGTTGGTGTCGGCTGTCTCCGGCGCGACGATGACCGCGTCGCCCCAGCCCATATTGTAGAGGAACGAACTTTGCGGATTCTTCAGCGTGATCCTGACCGTCGCCGGATCGACCATTTCGACCATATCGATGGCGGCGAACAGGCCCTTTTGTGCGTTGACGGAGTTGTCGGCACGGGCGCGATCGAGCGAGAATTTGACGTCGTCGGCATTGAAGTCGGTGCCGTCATGGAATTTCACACCGCTATGCAGCTTGAAGGTGTAGACCTTGCCGTCGTCGGAAACGGTCCAGCTTTCGGCGAGAGCCGGCAGCACCTCGCCGTTCGGGCCGATGCGGGTCAGCCCCTCGAACACATTGGCGTAAAGCACCTCGTCGATCGCCGCCGCAGCACCTGCGGTCGGATCGAGATGCGGAGGTTCGAGCGTGATGCCGATGACCAGATCGGTCCGCGTGGCAAGCGCCGAAGCGCCGTTGGCCAGCACCAGGGCCGCAGCGGTGAGAATGGTTTTCCATAATTTCATCGTGCAACTCCCGATATGCTCAAAAACATGCTCGAAACCCGGTGGATAGAAGCGTGATTTCACCAAGGAGTAAATTGCGTTTCGTGCTTTCCGGCGGCGCCGGCAGGAATGTTTTTCCGCCCATCACCGGCTACCGAGCGCCCGCGCCCCTCAGCAGCACGTTGAGCCCGATCGCCATCACCTTGGCCGATTCGACCATGTCTGATATCCCCACCCATTCGTCGGGCCTGTGGGCGAGGTCGAGAATGCCCGGGCCATAGGCGATGCAGTCGTAGATGTGGCCGATGCGGGCAATGTGCTTCTGGTCGTAGGTGCCGGGCGAGATCACGTAGTCGGGCTCGCGGTCGAATACCTCCATGATGCCCCGCGCCACCGCCTTGACCACCGGCGCATCGCGCTCGGTCATCAGCGGCAGCACCTCCATGAGATCGCGGATCTCGTAGTCGAATTTCTTGCGCTCGCGCTTCAGCCGGTCGAGGATATCGGTCACCTCGCGCTTGACCGTGCCAAGATCCTCTTCGAGCAGGAAGCGGCGGTCGATGGTCAGCCGGCAGGAATCGGGGACATTGGGCGAGGGCAGGCCAGGCCGGAAATCCTCGGTCTGGCCGCCATGGATCGAGTTGATGTTCATGGTCGAGCGCTTGGCCCCGTCGGGCACGACCGGCATGCGCGTCACCTTGCGGTCGAGCGCCGGGAACAGCTCGTCCTCGAAAGCCCTTAGCAGGGCGCCCATATGGCGCACCGCATTGTCGCCGAGGAACGGCATCGAGCCGTGCGCGATCTCGCCCTTGGTCTCGATCTCCGCCCACCAGACGCCGCGATGGCCAAGGCAGATGCGATCCTTGTTCAACGGCTCGGGGATGATGACGTGGTCGACCTTCGGCTTGGAGAAATAGCCGAGCTTTGCCAGATGGGCGACGCCGCCGAAGCCGCCGGACTCCTCGTCGACCGTGCCCGAAATCTCGATGGCGCCCGGGAAGTCGGGGAAAACCTCCATGAAGGCCTCGGCGGCGATGATCGAGGAGGCCAGGCCGCCCTTCATGTCGCAGGCGCCGCGGCCATGGACCTTGCCATCCCTGACGATGCCGGCGAAGGGATCGAGGCTCCAGCCGTCGCCGGCTTCGACCACGTCGATATGCGAGTTGAAATGCACGCAGGCGCCGGGCGAGCGGCCATCGAAGCGGCCGACGACGTTGACGCGCGGGTAGCGGTCGGTGTCGCCGGGCGTGCCTTCGGCGCGGATGAATTCGACTTCGAAGCCGCGCTTTTTCAGCCGCGCTCCGACGTATTCGGCGCATGGCCGATAGGCCTCGCCGGGCGGGTTGATAGTCGGAAAGCGGATCAGGTCCGCGGTCAGCGCGACCAGGTCGTCGACCCGATCATCGACCGCTTTCAGCAGGAGTTCTTTCATTCGACGAATTGAGCAGCCAACGGTGCGTTTTGGCAAGCCTGTTGGCGGGTCGCGCCCTAGTTATGTGGTTACATGTCGCCACGGCAACTATCGCGGGAAATCGTTCAAATTCGCTGCTTTGGATTGGCGAATTCGTCAGAGGTGTGTGGTTACCTCATTCACTTGCGATTAAAGGATGAAGAATAGCGTGAAGGCAGGCAGGCAAGGGCAATCAAAGGGGTTTGATCGCATGAAAAAGACCGTTCTCATGGCAGCGGCACTGGCAACGATGCTGTTCGGTTCTTCGGTCGAGGGCTGGGCAGCCAAGCTGGTTGCAAGGATCGATGTGTCATCGCAGACGATGACTGTAAGATACGGCCGGGCGGTCTACCGATGGCGCGTATCCACGGCGCGCAAAGGCTATATCACGCCGCGCGGCAGCTACCGGCCGCAACGAACGGCACGGATGTGGTATTCGCGCAAATACGACATGTCGCCGATGCCTCATTCGGTGTTCTACCGCGGCGGCTATGCCATCCATGGCACAGGCGCAGTAAAATCTCTCGGGCGCCCAGCGTCGCATGGCTGCGTGCGACTGCACCCGTCCAATGCCGCCGCCTTCTATTCGATGGTGCGGCAAGCCGGCTTCCGCAACACGCGGATCGTGGTGACCAACTAGAGCGCGGAAAACACGCCGATCGCCCCGACCAGAACTAGGCTTAGCGCCCAGATCACATCTAGATCAAACCAGCTTTTCGAAAGAAACCTTAATCCCAGCCACCGATAGACGCCAAAGGCCAAAGCGCCGCCCGCAGTGATCATCGCGCCGGTGTGGACCGCTGCCACGCCGATCGAGAGCGCTGCAGTTCGTGCAATGAGGGCGGTCGCGGCATGGTGCCCGGCATCCGTTTCAACGACGCCGCACAGGCCGAGGTAGATCGGCACCAGCATCAGGCCGGCGCCATGCGCGACGGCGACGAGAAAGGACCAGAGCGCCAGTCGCGACGGCGGCACGCGCGCCAGAAATCTAGGATGCCGCCGGTTGAAGAGCAGCCAGACTCCGAGCGCGACGACAATTAGACCTGCGCCAACGCGGATCTCGGTTTGCCAATCAACCAGCATGGTCATTAGCGCGAAGGGCAAGAGGACCACCGTCATGGCGACAAGATGCCCGAACGCCAGCGCCAGAAGTGCGCCCGGCAGCGCATAGGCTCGCCGTTCCATCAGGGCGGCCGAAACAGCAAGCGGCCAGCCCATACCCGGGTTTACGCCATGGTAAATCCCGCTGGCGACCACAGCAAACCAGAGGCCGGCTGTGGTCGAAAGGAGTTCGGGCAACACCTAGGCCGATGGGTAGCAGAAACTGTCGGTAGAGCAGTCGCCGCCTTCAAGCCGGATCTGGTGCGTTCGATAGCCTTTGGGGAACTCGACGAAGAAGTTGGTGTCGAGCGTCAGGCCACCATTGACGCCAACATCGGCCTTTACCATCGCCCCGCCGCGCTCACCGGGATAGAACTGATCGTCCCAGGTCGAGTAGAGCGAATTGGTCCAATAGACACGCTTGCCGTCGCGGCTAATCTCGACCATTTGTGGCCCATAGCCGAAGACCTTGCCACAGGGGTGCTTGGTCTTCTTGACGATCCCACCCAGTTCGACCTTGCCCGCCAGAACCGGCTTCATCGGGTCGCTGACATCGTATTGATGCATTTCACCCGTACCCCAACAAGCCACATAGAGATATTTGTCGTCGAGGCTGAGGTCGATGTCGGTGACCAGCGGGGGCACCGCCGAGAAACCCTTCAGAAGATCCGGCAGATCGTCGGCATTGGCCGGTTGAGGCGGGATGATCGCCGTCTTCTTGGCCTGGAACTTGCCATCTGCGTCGCGCCACCAAGTCCAGATCGAGCCTTCGAGATTGGTGGTATCGACCACAACGCCGCAGAAGCCGTATTGCTGGACTGGATCATGCGCCGGGCGGATTTCGAGCGCCATTTGGTGATTGGCGCCCAGATCGATCGTCTGAATGTTCTTACGCGCACGCAGATCCCAGAAATGCATGCGGTGGCCGTACTTGTTGGACAGTAGATCCTCAGGGACGATGCCGTTTTCGAACTGCGGCGGCAGGGCCCATTCGGAACTGACCATGTAGTCGCGCGGCAGGTTCCACCAGAAATCGTAGTGCTTGTCCTGGGCGCCACGATCTATCTCATAGCGGCCAATGACATCGAAGGTCTGGCAATCCATGATGAAAATGCCCGGAGGACCGTCGGTACCGTCCTTGCCACCGCCGCCGAGGGTCGAGACATAGATGCCCTCGGGTCCGCAGTGGATCGTATGCGGGCGGGAATAGCCCGTCTTGGCAAAGACTTCTGCGGGTTCGATGATCTTGTGAATCTTGGCGGCTGTCGGCCCGCCCTTCACATCAATTATGTAGATGCGCGACGAACGAATGCCCGGAATGATCAGGTAACGACGCTCCAAAAAGGCGTGGCCAGTCAGTGGTGATAGCGCCGAAGAACACGCATTCCAGCCGAAGTGATGAAACTCATCGCCCTTGTTTGGCATGATCACAGTGTGGACGATCTTGCCGAAATCCGGCGAATTTGGATCGACATTCACCACAGCCAAACCGTCGGGTTGCGAGAAGTCCGGGCTAAGCATCAACGTGTAGGCCAGAGTTTCCGGCGGCCCTTCCATAGCCAGCCTAGGTGACGGATAGAATGTGGGGTCTGGTCGCAGATTCATCGCGGTATCCTCCCTACGCGTTTGTGAAACTTTTTTTGGTGCTCTCCGTGTCGCTCCCTTTTGAAATGCGGCCCAGGTAGGGATCACAATACACCAAGTCTCCTCGTCTGTCTGACACCGCGTCGCGCTAGCACTATTTACGTGGGCAGACTTTGGGCAGAATATACGGGGTGGGAGGGAGCATTCGGAATCCTGAATAAATGCGCCCGAACGGCTTCCGACCGTTGGTTGCAAGGGAGGATAATCATGAAACGTGTTTTCTCGCTCGCGGCATGTGCCGCGGCGTTATCGCTCGGCGTATCGAACGCCTACGCACAATCGGGCGGCGTCGACAAGGCGGTCGGCGGCTACAGCTTCGAAGAAGCCGCAAAGGAGGCCCCCGGTACCAAGGACTTCCATTCGGCCGATGGTCACCTCACATTCGCTATCGTGACACACACCGCCGGCAATGGCTTCTTCGATCCGGTCTACGTCGGCGCGACCGTCGCCGGCAACCTGATCGGCGCCAAGGTCCTGCTGCTCGGCTCGGAATCGCCGACTGACGACCCTGCCCGCGAGATCGAAATCCTGAACCAGATCGTGCAGGATCCGACGATCGACGGGCTGATCATGACAACGCCCCAGGTCGGCGCCTACAACGACATCGTCAAGGCCGCCGAGGCGAAGGGCATACCGGTCGCTACGACCAATTCCTTTGACGGCACGATCCTCAACCGCAGCGGCATCGGCCACACCGGCCAGGACGCCTCCGCTGCCGCAATCGCCGGCGAGGCGCTCGTCAAGTGCCTCGCGGACAAGGGTATAGAGAAGGGTTCGATCGTCCTGCCGTCGTCGACCGCAATGGGCAACATCGAGGTGAACAACCGCGTCACTTCGGCTTTCAACGCCATCGTCAAGGGCTTGAAGGATGCCGGCAAGCTTGATGCCTTCAAGGTCGACGCGGGTCCGGAGAACACCGGTATAGACACCAATCCGAATGACCCGGTGAACGGCATCGTGACGCTGTTCGAATCGCGCGGAGATGTCGTAGGCGCGTTCGCCGGCAACAACGTGTTCACGCCGGCGCTTGCCAAGGCCGTCGCTCAGACCGGAATGACCGGCAAGATCTGCGCCTACGGGTTCGACCTCGGCCCGGCCCAGCAGGACGCGATGAAGAGCGGCGATCTGACCGGCGCGCTCGGGCAGCAGCCCTTCTTGCAGGGCTTCTGGCCGGTCATGCAGCTCTATCTGGAGATCGACCGCGGCATCGCGGCGGCCAACCTCGACACACGCGCCCAACTGGTGACGAAGGAGACCGTCGAGGATGTCGGCAAGCGCTTCGAGAACTGAGTCCACTCGGAACGTCTGAAATCATTGCGGGAGAGCGCAGGCTCTCCCGCAATGCGGCAGCAGGAAATCGACCAGAAGAGACCATGGCGCTTACCGCGACCACATCGCTCGGCCGTGCGCCGTCCCAGATTGTCGGCGGCTGGGAGGTGGGGCTCGTTGCCTTGCTTTTGCTGCTCTATCTCGGCGGCGCTCTCGTCAATCCCGCGTTCTTCGGGTCAACAGGAGCGTTTCACTCGCTGCTCCGCGACACCTCGCGGGTTGCCATCATCGCGGTCGGAGTGACCTTCGTCATCGTCAACAAGGACCTCGATCTTTCGGTCGGTTCAACTTACGGCCTAGTCGCCGTCGTCTTTGCCAGGCTGTTCGCGCCGAACTTCCTTGACCTCGGCGTCGTCACGTCGGCGATCCTCTGCCTGCTGCTCGGCACGCTTATCGGGCTGATCAACGGCGTGCTCGTCACGATCCTGAAGGTGCCGGCGTTCATCGCCACGCTGACGATACTTTTCATCGGCCGCGGCTTCGTGCTGGCGCTCACTCACGGCCAGGCGATCTACTACCCTGCCAAGGCGGCCGGCTATCCGGGTTTTTTTCACCTCGGCGAGACCAACCTCCTCGGCTTCAACAACCAGATCGTGATCTTCGTCGTTGTCGCCGTGATCGGCGCATATGTGCTCGCCAAGACGCGCTGGGGCTACGAGACCTTCGCCACCGGCGGCAACGAGCAGGCGGCGTCCTATGCCGGCATCCCGACCAACTGGGTGCGCATCCGAGCCTTCCTGATCTCCTCGCTCTGCGCGGCGCTGGCCGGCTTGATGTCAGCTGCGCAGGACAAGGGCGTGACGCCGCTCTACGGCGTCAGCGGTGAACTGACCGTCATTGCCGCCGTGATCATCGGCGGCGCCTCGATCCTCGGCGGCCGCGGCCGGGTCGCCGGATCCTGCCTTGGCGCCCTTCTGGTGGTGCTGCTCGACAAGGTATTGCGCGAGGGCTGGCCGATCACGCGCATCATCAAGATCGGCGACGAGGAGATCACGGTCAACGCAGTTTTCTCGCTACCGGTCGGCGCGGTGCCGGTGTTCCTCGGGCTGCTACTCGTCGTCGCTGTGCTCATCGAGCCCTATCTCATCCGCCGCCAGGTCGCAGGGCGCCTCTGGGCCTGGCTCCGCGGCCGGCCGCCGCCACCGGCCTACGAGATCGGCGGCATCGCGATCGAGGGGGTGCAGACTAAGGGCGCGATGGCGGCCGACATGGCGTTGTCGGCCACCGGGTTAGGCAAGCTCCTCGCCCGGCGCGACGCGCTCGCCATCATCCTGACCGCGCTCCTGTGGCTGACCGGCCTCGCGCTCCGGCCGGACTACTGGTGGAACCTGTCCAACAGCTTCGCTATCTTGCTCAACTACACCGAGCTTGCGCTGATCACCATCGGGCTCACCTACGTCATCGCCGCCGGCGATATCGACCTCTCCGTCGGGGCGGTGCTTGCCCTCGCCGGCAGCACAGCCGCCTATTTCCTCAAGGTCCTCGGCGCCGACCCCGTGACCGCCGTGGCGATGGGCCTGCTGGCGGGCATGTGCGCCGGCCTCGTCAACGCGATCGTCACCGTCGGCTTCAAGCTGCCGGCCTTCATCGCCACGCTCGGCATGTTCTACATCGCCCGCGGCCTCGCCGCCTGGTTCGTCGCCGGGCAGCAGCTCACCGGCTGGCCCGAGGGCTACAACCTGCTTGGCCGCAAGGTGAACGACATCCTGCTGCACTACCGCATCTCGCTGCCGGACGGGCTGCTGCGCTCGATCGCCGAGGTGGTGAGCGTCCAGACCATCTGGATGCTGTTGGTCGCCCTCATTGCCGGCGTCGTGCTCGCCTACATGCCGTTCGGGCAGAAGGTCTATGCGACCGGCGGCAACATTCGCGCCGCCGCTTATGCCGGGATCAACACCAACCGGGTGCGGTTCTTCGCGCTCATGCTGGCGGCGCTCTGCGCGACAATGGCCGGGATCATCAACGTCGCCTACTTCCGCAGCTTCAACCCGGTGGCCGGCCAGTTCCGCGAGCTCGACGCCATCGCTTCGGTGATCATCGGCGGCGGTTCGATCTTCGGCGGCTACGGCACCGTGATCGGGGCGCTCGCCGGGGCGGCGGTGATCACCCTGATCCGGGCGCTGCTGCAGCTCAACGTACAGGGTTTCACCATGCCGCAGCACTGGATCAACGTCTTCATCGGTGGCATCCTGATCGTGGCGGTGCTGATCGACATCTGGGTGCGCCAGGCCAACATCTTCGGCCGCCTGCGGGCGCGCCTCGCGCGGCGCACAAGAACGGCGGAAACCACCCATGCTTGACGCGACCAGGCCTGCACCGATCGTAGAAATGCGGGGCATCGAAAAAGCCTTCGGTGCGGTGCAGGCGCTCCGCAATGTCGACCTCGTGCTCTATCCCGGCGAGATCCTGGGCCTCGTCGGCGACAACTCGGCCGGCAAGTCGACGCTGATGAAGATCCTGACCGGCGCCTACCAGCGCGACTCGGGCGGCGAGATCTTCGTCGCCGGGCAGCCGGTGCACTTCAAGAGCCCGCACGAAAGCCGCGACGCCGGCATCGAGATGATCTACCAGGATTTCGCTCTTTGCGGGAATATGGATGTCGGTCAGAATATCTTTCTTGGCCGTTGGCCGCGCAGGGGCCTTTTCGTCAATCGGCGGAAAATGTACGCGGAAGCCGACAGTGTGCTGAAGCGGCTCAAGGTCGACGTGAACTCCGTCTATCAAAAGGTCGAGAGCCTTTCGGGCGGCCGCCAGCAATCGGTGGCTATTGCCCGCGCTATCTCCTTTCAGCCGCGCGTGGTGATACTCGATGAGCCGACCGCCAATCTCTCGGTGATGGCGACCGAGCGGTTGCTCGAAACCATGCTGGAACTGAAAAAGCAGGGCGTTGCCCAGATCATCATCTCCCACCGCCTCGTTGACATCTTCGCTGTGGGCGACCGCGTGATGGTGCTTAAGCGCGGCGAGAACGTGGGCGATCGCTACATCAAAAACACCGACGAGCATGAGGTCCTGGAGATCATCGTCTCCGGCACGCGAGAGCATGCACTTACGGCCGATGAGGCAATGCTTTGACCGAGTCCTGGCGTCGCAGAAATGCGGCTAAAACCACCCGCTCTAAGTCCATCGAGATTGTGGCCCGAGATGGCGAAGGGACCGGTGTAGGCTGCGCTTTCTCGCCGTTGCGCCGCGATCACCACCCGAAGGTCGCAATGATTGCGCTCAACGGGCGCCGAATCATTCGATGAGGATGTCAATCAGCGCACGCACCTTTCTGGGCGCAATCCCGCCAGGTGGCCGCACCACATAGATCCCCGCCTCTGGCGAGGGATAATCCGCCATCACTTGTCTCAATGTACCCTCCGCGATCGGCACGTCGGTAAGGAAGTCGGGCAGCGCAGCAATGCCCAGCCCAGCCAAGAGTGCGGCGGTTCAGAATAAAAGCGCTCTGTAGTGATCCTTCGCGCCCCCTCTGTCCGGCAGGACAGAGGGGGGCGCTGTCCGGGCGCTGTCCCTCCGCGATCAAAGGTTCTGCACCGCAGCAGCGCGAGGGCTGGCGGCAGCGGCGAGCAGGGCTGAGCCCGCTAGCAGGGCGGCGGCGAGCAGGAAGGCGCTCCACCAGCCGGCAGTGTCGAACAGCATGCCGCCCGCGGAAGCGCCGCCGGCGATGGCGAACTGGATCAATGCGACCTGCAGCCCGCCTCCAGCTTCAAGATCGTCGGGAATGATCTGAGCCATCCATGTACCCCACGCCGCCGGAATCGGGGTGTTGAACAGCCCCCAAAGAACCAGAAGCGAAGCCGTGGCCCAAAGCACCGGTCCCACTGCGATCAGGAGCAGCGCGAGGAGCGCAAGCGCGCTCGGCAGCCCGATCAGCACGGCGGTGAGGTTTCGCCGGAGAACAAAGCCGGCGATGGACAGTCCCGCCAGGCCTCCCAAGCCGAGGCCCAGCAGCACCAGCGACAGGACGTTCACGTCGAGGCCGGTGACGCTTTCAAGGAATGGGCGCAGATAGATCGATAGCGAATTCATTCCCATGAATGCGAGCCCAGTTGCGGCCATGCCGATGGTGAATGTCCGATTGCGCAGCAGACGGAACATGCTGGATACCGAAACGGCCTCCATCGGCGGCATCTTCGGCAGAACGGCGAACTGCCAGATGAGCGCCGCGAGGCCGACTGGGACTGTGACGAAGAAGGTGCCCCGCCACCCGATCAATTCGCCGAGGAAGCTCCCGAGCGGTGCGGCGATGACGATCGCCAATGCAGTTCCGCCCTGCAGCAGGGTGATCGCCTTGGGCAGGTCGGAGCCTGAGGCCAGGCGCGCCAAAATGGCCGTGGAGAGCGACCAGAAGCCGCCGATCGCGATCCCGACCAGGGCCCGTCCGGCCAGAAAAACCAGGAAGTTGGGAGCGAGGGCAACAGCCAAACTCGATGCGACCAGCACTGCCGTGTAGAGCAGGACGACCGTTCTCCGGTCGAGCTTGGCCAGGAGCGCGTTGCCGAACAGGCTGGTGATCACGGCAAAGAGCCCCGACACGGCGATCGCCTGTCCGGCCTGGCCTTCCGAGATGGCCAGGTCCTGCGCAATCGGAGTCAACAGGCTCACCGGCATGAACTCCAGGCCGACCAGGAGAAAGGTCAAAAGCGACAGGCAGGTGACGGCGGCCCATGGCGTTACCGCCTCTTCAGCCGCCAGCGTGTCATCCAGTGTCAGTTCGATAGCCATTCGTGCGCTCCTGTCCGTCGACAGACTAGGTAGCCGGGCTGGTCTTGTCAGACTAGCAGCTATAATCTGCATGTCGTAGTGAACGGAGCTCACCAATGCCGCGTGACGAGTTCAGCGAGATGCGAGCCTTCCTTGAGGTCGCTCGGCAGCGCAGTTTTACGCGAGCGGCGGCCAAATTGGGTGTTACCCGATCGGCCCTCAGCCATACGATCAGGGCAATGGAGGAACGGCTTGGCGTCCGTCTGCTCTCTCGCACGACCCGCGATGTGGCGCCCACGGCGACCGGAGAACGCCTCGTCGAAAGCATCGAGCCGCATTTCGAAAGCATTGCCGCCGGGATCAGCGCGATCAGCGCCTTGCGCGGCCAGCCCTCGGGCCAGATCCGTATCGTGTGCCCCGATGATGCCGTCAATCTGGTCTTTCGCCCCAGGCTGCCAGCGTTCCTGCGAGACTACCCGGACATCAACGTGGAGCTCATTGTCGACAACGGCTTCACCAACATCGTCGAGCGTCAGTTCGATGCCGGTGTTCGACTTGGCGAGGCAATCGCCCGCGACATGGTGGCCGTTCGCATTGGTCCCGATGTCGGCTATGCCGTCGTCGGCTCACCCGATTATTTCGCTCGTCGGGATGCGCCGAAAAGCCCTCAGGACTTGACCGACCACAACTGCATCAACCTGCGGCTTCCCAGCTCAGGCGCGTTATATGCCTGGGAATTCAGGAAGAACGGACGCGAGTTCAGCGTCCGTGTGGACGGCCAGCTGACCCTGAACAATATCGCGCCGGCGCTTGACGCGGCCCTCGACGGCATTGGTTTGGTCTATGCACCGAAGGATCTTGTTCAGCCCTATGTTGTGAGTGGTCGGCTCGAGGAAGTCCTTGCCGACTGGTGCCCGACCTTCCAGGGCTATCATCTCTACTACCCCAGCCGGCGCAATCAAACGCCGGCGTTTGCGGCCTTTGTCGCGGCTTTCCGGTACCAGTCTCAATAGACCTTCTCGACCCGCCCCAAGATCGCAGATCAGGATGCGGGCTCGATTGGCACCGGAGCCAAGGTGCGCCGCCACTCTCCCGGCGCCAGCAATCGGGACGAGACCGCCGCACGGACGGCCCGTCCTGGCTCGGGAAACGTGCCCATCGGACCGTTCGCGTCGAGGAGCGCGAGGCGAAGGGCTCACGCGGCCCGTTCGGCCGTAAGGGTGCCCTCGAATTTGTTGAGGTTCGTCGAAGTGAAGCCGGAGCAGGCAGCGTCGGCGCCAGCGGCCTCAAATTCGATGGCGAAGGCGAGCGTCGGCGCATCGAGGGCAGTCTCCGAGGGGCTGTAAACAGGGCCGAACAATGCGCGCTGTGGACTGGAGGGGTCGACGCTGGCGATGCGTGCCGCCGGCGCTTCACCAAGCAGCCGCAACATCGCCTGCGTAACGGCGATGACGCCGAACACGTTGGTCTCGAACACCGCGCGTCCCTCGAGGGGCGCCGCATGCGAGATGCCCTGCTTTCCCGCATCGGAAATGCCTGCATTGTTCACCAGGACGTCGAGGCGACCGAACTCGTTACGGATGCGCTTTGCCGCGGCGGCGATCGAGGCCTGGTTCGTGACATCGAGTTGGAGGGCGCGGGCATCCGCGCCGACGCTCTTTGCAGCCGTCTCCGCGTGCTCGAGCATACGCGACCCTACGAGCACGGTGAGGCCGTGCGTCGCCAGGTCCCTGGCGATCTGGAGGCCGATTCCCTTGTTGGCCGCAGTGACCAGGGCAATAGGTTTGACCCGCATGGTGATCTCCTCTTTTTGCATTGACGTGTAGGCAACGGCGCCATGCTGTGCTAATTTTCCCAATCGGAACTGCATTCCGTTTTATACGGAACATTGTTCCGTTTATCAATGGAAAAATCATGGACGACAAATCGAAGGAGCGGGGTGGTGGCTTGGAGCCCGTAAACTCGACGGATCGACGCGTGCGTGCGGACGCGCAACGCAACTCCAAGGCGCTGCTCGAAGCGGCAATGGCAGTGTTTGCAGCTTCGGGGGTCGATGCTCCGGTGCGAGAGATCGCCGATAAGGCCGGCGTTGGCGTGGGTACGCTCTATCGGCATTTTCCGCAGCGTTCGGACCTGATCGTGGCGGTCTTCCGTAACGAAGTGGATGCCTGCGCAAATGCTGCATCTGCCATTGCGGCCGAACATGAACCCGGCGAAGCGCTCGCCCGATGGATGCAGCGTTACGTGGACTTTATCGCTGCCAAGCGTGGACTCGCCGCGGCCTTCTCCTCCGGCGATCCGGCATATGAGTCCTTGCCGCAGTATTTTCTTGAGAAACTTAGGCCCGCGCTGCAGAGCTTGCTGGATGCCGCGACCGAAGCAGGCGATGTTCGCTCGGACGTTGATGCTAAGGAATTATTGTTCGCGATTGCCAGGCTCTGCTCACCAGACCGCTATGGTGGAGGCCCCGACCAGGCACGACGCATGGTTGGCTTGCTGGTGGATGGGCTTCGCTATGGCGCCCCTTCGGTTGGCTGATTGGTCTTGCCAGGACAGGCCACCGAGCGATCGGTGACCAAACAAAAACCCACCTCGGTAACCGGGCGGGGTCGGTGGCGCAATTAGCACATTGCCAACAATAGCATAATTGCTGTCACTCACTTCTACTCAGGCGGCTTTGCCGCGGTTCCTCGCCCGCTTGTGCTTCCCGCGCGGGCCGCTGATTTCCCATCTTTTGTGGAACCACATCCATTGGCCGGGATCCTCGCGCACCCAGCGCTCGACCACGTCATTGAGCAGCTGGGTGGTGCCATGGACGTCGACACTGCCGCCGGCGGTGCGCGGCAAGATCAGTTTGTCCTCGATCTCGAGCCGGAAGCGGTTGCCCGGCAGGCGCACGCAGCGCGCCGGATAGACATCGCAGTCATAGTGCCGCGCCAGGGTGCCCAGGACCCGGTTGCTTTCGCATGGGCGGCCGAAAAAAGTCGTTTCGAGCCCGCTCGAGAATTTCTGGTCGACGAGCACGCCGATATTGCCGCCTTTCTCCAGGATGGCCGCCAGCGCGAACGAAGCGCCGGTCGCGGAGGGCAGGAGCGAGCCCATGGTCGAGCGGCGAGTCGAGAGGATGTAGTCGGCAAGGTAGGGGTTGTTGGGCGGACGAAACAGCGCCGTGATGTTCATGCCGAAAGTGGCTGCCGCCACCGGAAGCAGCTCGAAATTGCCGAGATGCCCGGTGAAGATGATATGCGGTTTTTGCTCGCCGGCGATTTGCACGAAGTGCTCGACCCCCTTGACCTCGATGCGCCCCGGTTTCGTCGCGGCGGGATCGTAGTCGAACAGGGCATCGAGAAAGACGTATTCCGCGGCAAGGCGAGCCATGTTGCCCCACATGTCGGAGGCGATGGCCTGGATCTCCTTGTCGCTCTTTTCCGGATAAGCCTTGCGCAGATTGGCGATGGCGACGTTATGGCGCCCCACCCAAGGGCCAATGCGGCGGGCGGCGCGGTCGGCGAAATTGAGCGCGCTGTCGACCGGCAGCCGACGCAGCAGCCAAATCATCGTCATCGCGAGGCGCGCAAGCAGCCAGTAGTTGAACTGGCGCAGCTGCCTGCCGTAGCGGAACGCCAGGTCCCGGCGGAGCTTCTTGAAGGCGTTGCCGACCATTCCTAGACCATGATGTTTTCAGACAGCAGCATCATGGTCTAGCCGACGCGCAGGATGATCTTGCCGAACACGTCGCGGCCTTCCATGCGCTTCAGCGCGGCGTCGATGCCGTCGAAGCCGACTTCGGTGTCGATAATCGGAGAAACCAGCCCCGCCGCCATTTTCTGCATGGCGTCGGCCATGTTTTGCATGCGGCAGCCGAACGAGCCGAGCAGCTTCAGCTGCTGCTGGAACAATTGCATCAGGTTGATCTGCGTCGATACGCCCGAGGTCGAGCCGCAGGTCACCAGGCGGCCGCCGCGTTTCAGGCACAGCATCGAGGCGGCAAAGGTGTCGGCGCCGACATGCTCGAAGACGACGTCGACGCCCTTCTTCTTCGTCAGCTTGCGCACGACGCCTTCGAAACGGTCGTCGCGATAGTTGATGACGTGATCGGCGCCAAGCGCCTTCGCCTTGTCGATCTTGTCGTTCGAGCCAACCGTGGTGATCACGGTGCAGCCCATTTTCTTCGCCAGCTGGATCGCGGCGGAGCCGATTCCCGAGCCGCCGGCATGGATCAGGATGGTTTCGCCGGCCTGCAGCCTGGCATTGTCGAACAGCATGTGCTCGACCGTGCCGAAGGTGACGGGCGCGACGGCGGCGCCGACGTCGGTCACGCCAGGCGGGGCAGGGACCAGCAGGCGCGCCGGCAGGTTTATCTTCTCTTGCGCAAAGCCGTCGAGATGGAAGCCGTGAACGCCCGAGACATGCTCGCAGAGGTTGTCGCGGCCTTCGCGGCAGGCGCGGCAAAGCCCGCAGGTGCGCGCGCCGTAGATCGATACAAGCTGCCCCGGCACAAGGCTGGAGACGCCGGGGCCGACCGCCTCGACCTCGCCCGAGGCTTCGGCGCCGACGACCAGCGGCAGCTTGCGCTTGGCGAAGGCCATGCCGCGCCAGCCCCAGACGTCGATATGATTGAGCGCCACGGCCTTGATGCGCAGCGTCACTTCGCCCAGCGCAGGCTGCGGCGGAAGCGGCAGGTCCACCGTTTCAAGGCGGCGGTCCTCGATAAGTTGCAATGCGCGCATGGAGCCTGTCGGTTCTGTTGGCGAAGAACGGTCGCTTAGACTGGTTCCCGCGCCATGACAAGGCAGGTGTTCTGGCCGCCGAAGCCGAAGGAGTTCGACAGCACCGTGCCGACCTCGGCGTTGCGCTTCTGGTTCGGCACCACGTCGAGCACGATCGCCGGATCGGGATTGTCGTAATTGATGGTCGGCGGGATGACGCTTTCGCGCATGGTCATCAGCGAAAACGCCGCCTCGACCGCGCCGGCGGCCGACAGCGTGTGGCCAATCATCGACTTGTTCGACGAGATCGGCATCGAGCCGATCCGCTCGCCGAACACGGTCGACAGCGACAAATGCTCCATCTTGTCGTTTTCCGGCGTCGAGGTGCCATGGGCATTGACATAATCGATCTCGTCCTCGCCCAAGCCGGCATCGGCGAGCGCGGCGCGAACCGCCGCGATCGCCGGCGAGCCGTCCGGCTTCGAGCGGGTGCGGTGGAAATCGTCGGCCTTCTCGCCGCAGCCGCGCAGGATGCCGAGGATGTTTGCACCACGGGCGAGTGCCGCCTCCAGCGATTCCAATACCAGCGCGCCAGAACCCTCAGCGAGGACAAAACCGTCGCGATCCCTGGAAAACGGTTTTGACGCCTTTTCGGGGATGTCGTTGTGGGTGGAGAGTGCGGAAAGCAGCGAGAAACGGATCAGCGCCTCGGCGGTCGCCGAGCCGTCGGCGCCGATCGACAGTGCCCGGTCGCATTCGCCGCGGCGGATCGCCTCGACGCCCAGCTGGATCGAGGTGGCGCCAGAGGCGCAGGCCGTCGACAGCGTGATCGGCAGGCCGCGCGTGCCAAAACGGTCGGCGAGCCGGTCGGCGATCGAACCGAATTGGGTGGTCTCGAAAACATCGAACCCCTTCAAGCCGCGCGCCACCCGAAGCAGCCGTTCGGCGCCGACGTCGTGCTTGTCGGAATTGTACAGCGAAAAGCGCTCGCTCCAGTCGAGCTCGACCGGCGGCGAGGCGAGGAAAAGCGGCCCGCCGAAATCGCCCGAATCGAGGCCGGCTTCGGCCACGGCTTCCTGCGCGGCTATCTCGGCGAGGTCGTAGGTAAGAAGGGAAGCGCCCTTGGAGCTCGACGGCAGGAAATCGACCGTGCCGGAGATGCGGGTGTTCAGATGGTCGACCGGAAAGCGGGTTATCGGATGGATGCCGGACGTGCCCGCGGTGAGCGCTGCCCAATTGTCGGCCTTGCCGACGCCCAGCGACGTCACCACGCCGATGCCGGTGACGGCAACGATCGGCCTGCCCATGTGGTCGTTCAGATTGGCCATGTTTTTGTCCCAAAACCCTCTAGGCGGCGTTGACCAACGCCATGCCCTCGAATTGGTGATAGCCGATCGCCGTTGCAAGCACGGTCCTGGGAATGCCGTTGAACGGCTTCTCGGTGGCGGCGTCAAAAGCCGGGTAGGCGGCCTTGCGTTCGACAGCCAATGCCGCAAGCGCCACGGCGAAGGGAAACTGCGCTTCCTTCATGTGGCCGGTCAGCGTCGAAAAACCGCGTGCGGCAATCGCCGGATTGGCGTCGAGCGCCGATTTCTCGGCAGCAGTCGCGGCATGGGCACCCGAAGCGCCTGAAATCGTCAGCAGCTCGCCGTTCGGCAATGCCGCCTGGCTGAGCAGCGCGGCAATCTCGGCATCGAGCTCGCCCTGCCGGCGTATGGCGCGTCCGGATACGACCGGGCCGAGTTCGGCATAGATCTTTTGCCCGCGGCCGATCGCGTGCTCGCGCTGTTCCAGGACGAGAAACGCACCGCCCGATCCAGTCACCACGCCGCCGCCGTCCAGGCCCTGTCTCTGCCAGACCGGTCTCCAGGGGCCGCGATGCAAGTAGCCGGCCAGCTCATAGCCAAGCAGCATGTCGGAATGTTCGGTCTGGAATGCGCCGCCGACCAGGATATGCGTCGATTGGCCGGAGCGGATGCGCGCGGCGGCTGTCTCGACAGCGGCGACGCCGGCACCTTCCTCGCCCATGAAAGTGCGCGACGAGCCGGTCACCTTGTGGACGATTGAGATGTTGCCGGCGAGCAGGTTGGAAAGCTGTGCCAGAAACAGCGTCGGCCGCAATTCGGTGGTCAGTTTCTCGTTGAGCAGCACGTCGCGGTCGTTGCGGCTTTCCGAAGCGGCGAGAATGTCGGCGTCGACCGCCTCGTCGCGCTCGCCGCCGCCGGCAGCCACCACCATGTCCATCGTCGTGCAGAGATCGTCATTGCCCTTGATGTCGGCGTCGTCCAGCGCCATGCCGGCGGCATAGGTGCCGAGCCGCTGCCAGGTTTCCATCTGCCGCTGGTCGCCGCGCTTGGCGATCTGCAGGTTCCAGTCGATCTCCGGCAGCGGGTGGACGGTGTAGGGCGAGAAGCGGGCGGCTTCGAGCACCGGCTCCAGGCCGGGCTGGACGAGCTTGCGCCAATGCGCATCCGGGCCTTCTCCCAGCGAAGAGACAAGGCCGATGCCTGATATGACGACGTCGTGGGAGCTCATGGGCGAGGGTTCATGGGGCGGCTGTTGGGTCAGGCTAGAAGACAAGCCATTTCAGGCGTTCTTTGCCATGACCAGGGCGTCGATCTTGGCGCACAGGTTCTTCATGACGAAGTAATCGTCGGTCGAGGCCTTGCCGTCATTGACCTCCTGCGTCCACTTTTCCAGCGGCACCTTGATGCCGAATTCCTTGTCGATGGCAAAGACGATGTCGAGGAAGTCGAGGCTGTCGATGCCGAGATCGTCGATGGTGTGGCTTTCAGGGGTGATCGTGTCGATATCGATCTCACTGGTGTCGGCGATGATCTTGGCGACTTTGTCGAACGTGGTGGACAAGGGCTTTTCCTTCGGTTGCGGGCGGAATCTGTCCGCTGGTGTTTGCGCGCTGTCTAGTCGGTTTTTCCGGGCAGGAAAAGGCCTGAACGCCGGGCGCAGATGGGATACCCACTCCGTAAACGCAAGAAGAGGCGTTGGCGACCCTCCCGGCGATATGCCGCAACCATCCCATCTCTGGTCATTGCATCTACCAGTGTACCATGGTACGGAAATCCTATGACCACCATCGAACGCGTGCAGACCGGGGTTCGCCTGGAAAAACGATTGGTGAAGGTGCTCAAGGCCTTGGCCGAGCATCGCGACATGAGCCTGGGTGAACTCATCGAGGGCATCGTGCTGCATGCCTTCGAAGGCCAGACGCCGTTTTCCCCGACGACCCTGGAAACAATCGGCCAATTGAAGCGCATCTACGGAATGGAGCTTGGCGCAGCGGACAGCCACCGTCTGGTCGAAATCGCCGGGGAGGGGGATGACCAACCATCTTGAGCGCAGCCACAGCATCGTGCTTTCGGGGCCGATCGACCGCGTCTTTCCGCTGTTCACGCCGACTGGGGAGACCCTGTGGGTGGACGGCTGGGATCCGAAGTTTCTGCATCCACAAGACGGGGAGACACGCCAGGGCATGGTCTTCAGGACCGCTCACGGTGATGAGACCACGCTCTGGGCCTGCACGGACTGGGACCCCGTGGCGCATCGCATCCGCTATGTCCGGGTGACGCCGGATACGCGTTTCGGATTTGTCGAGGTGGCCTGCCGCCCGACCGCTGACGGAGGCACGGAGGCGTCGATTGCCTACACGTTCACTGCCCTGAACGCGGCAGGAAGCTCGTATCTGTCCGAGCTGACGGAGGACGCGTTCAGGGCAGATGATCGAGGGATGGAAGCTCCGTATCGAAGCGTGGCTGCAAGTGTGAAACATCTAACGCTAGGTGCCTTAAACTAACTGCCGCTAAGGGTGGAACTTTACCCTTCGCTTCGTCTCCCGGAACAGCGCCGCGCCAGAAGCTGTCCTTGCCAAGCTGATCGAGAAATGTCGCCTCTGGGCCGACAGCGGACTGGCAGCTTCGGGCTGCGAATATTCAACAGCGGACATTCAAGTTGGTGTGGGCATCGTCGTGACCTGACCCGTTCCAGACCTTCCCGAGCGTTGTCGCAAAGGGCGTGAAGCGAGCCATTCGCGACATTTCCAGGGTTGAGTAACCCGACTATCGAACTGGTGTCAGCGCAATCCTCTCAGGCCGCCGCCCGGGTTCTGATCGGGGTGTGAAACGCTTCATGCTCCGAGCCGATGAACGCGACACCGTTCCCAAGCTCACTCCTCGGCAAGCGCTACGCCGCATGACATTGATGTCTCGGCTTGCGCATCCGGGCTTCGCCTTGGGCCCGCTCGGTGCTAATCTGCTTTGGACTGCACGGAGAGTGTCATGGACATTGCCGGGTGGCTCTCGAGCCTTGGGCTCGGCAAATATAGCAAAACCTTCGCCAAGAACGAGATCACGCCCGAAGTGCTCCCGCATCTCTCGGATGCGGACCTCAAGACGCTGGGGCTGCCGATGGGCCCGAGGAAGCTCGTGTTGGCCGCGATCGCGGAGCTTGGCAAGCGCGGTATGGGCGATCCCGCCAGAGCGGCCGGAATTGAACCGATCCCTGGGAGCGGTCCACCGCCTCGCCCGGAAGCTGAACGACGCCAGCTGACGGTGATGTTTGTCGATCTGGCCGGATCGACCGCGTTGTCAGGTCAATTGGACCCCGAAGAGATGGGAGTGGTGATCCGAACGTACCAGACCGCGGTGGCCGAGGAGATCAGGCGTTTGGATGGCCATGTCGCGAAGTTCATGGGGGATGGGGTGCTGGCCTATTTCGGCTGGCCGCGTGCGCATGAGGACGAGGCCGAGCGAGCGGTGCGGGCCGGGCTTGCCATTGTCGCATCTGTCGCCGAGCTGGCGACGCCCGCCAAAGAGCCACTGGGTGCGCGTGTCGGCATTGCCACGGGTCTGGTGGTGGTAGGCGATTTGATCGGCGAAGGTGCAGCGCAGGAGGAGGCGGTGGTCGGCGCGACGCCAAACCTGGCGGCGCGCCTGCAATCGCTGGCCGAGGTCGGCGCAGTGGTGATTGCGGAACGGACCCGGCTGCTGCTTGGCGAGCTCTTCGAGCTGGTTGATCTCGGCACCCACGATCTGAAGGGGTTCGCCCAGCCGGTGCAGGCATGGCTGGTCATGGGCGAGAGCCGAGCCGAGGGCCGCTTCGAGGCACTGCACGGGATGCGCTTCACGTCGCTCGTCGGCCGCGATCAGGAGATAGCCTTGCTCCTCGACCGCTGGCGGCAGGCCAAGGACGGTAGGGGCCAGGTGGTGCTTCTGTCGGGCGAGCCAGGCATTGGCAAGTCCCGCATCGCAATCGCCCTGCGCGAGCACCTCCGCCGCAAGAAATGCCTGTCGCTGCGCTATGACGGCTCGCCCTATCACACCAACAGCGCTCTGTTCCCGGTGCTGGGCCAACTGCGTCGGGCTGCCGGCTTCGAGCGCGAGGATGCGCCGGAGGTAAAATTGGCCAAGCTGGAGCCAACGCTTGCCGCGGCTGAGCCTGACCCGAAATCGGCGATCCCGTTGATCGCTGAGTATCTGGCGATCCCGACAGGCGACCGCTACCCGGTGCCCGAAGTCGCCCCGGAACAGAAAAAGGCGAAGACGTTTCAGGCGCTGCTAGCCCAGCTTGAAGGCCTCGCAGCCAAGCGGCCGGTGCTCATGACGGCCGAGGATGCTCACTGGTTCGATCCCACCAGCCTTGAGCTGTTCGGTCGCATTGTCGATCGGATCGAGCGGCTGCCGGTGCTGCTGGTCGTTACCTTCCGGCCCGAGTTCGCGCCACGGTGGACCGGCCCACCGCATGTGACGCTGCTGACACTCAATCATCTCCAGCGGAACGAAAGCGCAGCACTCATTGACCAGCTCACTGGCGGCCGGCCCCTTCCCAGGGAAGTGCAAGCGCATATTCTCGCCAAGACTGAAGGCGTGCCGCTATTTGTCGAGGAACTGACAAAGACCGTGCTCGAATCCGGTCTGCTGCGCGAAGCCGGTGAGCACTATGAGCTTGCCGGCCCGCTTCCACCGCTCGCCATCCCCTCGACGCTGCAGGACTCGCTCTTGGCTCGCCTTGATCGGTTGTCACCGGTTAAGGAGGTAGCGCAAGTCGGCGCTGTTATCGGCCGCGAGTTCAGCTACGAATTGCTGGAAGCGACGGCACGGATGGACGAGCCGAAGGTCAGGACCGCTCTGGACGAACTTGTCCATGCCGAACTGGCTTTTTGTCGCGGCAAGCCTCCGGACGCGATCTACACCTTCAAGCATGCGCTGGTGCGGGATGCCGCGTACGAGTCGCTACTGAAGAGCCGACGCCAGCAACTCCATTGCCGGATCGCCACCATGCTCCGCGATCGCTTTCCCGACCGAGCCGAGGCGGAACCGGAGGTGGTTGCCCATCATGCAACCGAGGGCGGACTGCTCGATGATGCTGTGTCGTATTGGCACAAGGCTGGCCTGCGCGCCAACCATCGGTCGGCCAACGCCGAAGCCATTGCCCACCTCTCCAGAGGCCTGGATCTTCTCGCGCAACTCCCAGAGACTCCGGCTCGCGACAATCGCGAGATCGACCTCCAGCTTGCGCTAGGCATTCCACAGGCCGCCGCCAAGGGCCGTGGGTCAGCCGAGGCCATGGCTGCCTATACACGGGCGCACGAGCTGTGCAACAGGCTCGGCGGCGACACGTCCAAATACTTCCCCGCGCTGCGCGGCTTGTGGACCGCCTATCGCGCTCGGGGACAGATCCGCACAGCGCGTGATCTTGCCGACCGACTCCTCGCGATCGCCCGGCGTTCGAAAGACCAATCCCTGTTGTTGGAGGCCCACCACGTCCAATGGACGATGCACTACGCGCTCGGCGACTGGCGCAGGGTATGCGAGCATGCCGCAAAGGGCCTTGCCCTTTATCGGCCCGGTCATTTCTCCCACGCCGCCATATACAGTGGTCACGACTCTGCGGTGTGCGCCACTGCCCATGAGGGCATCAGCCTGTGGATGCTCGGCTTTCCGGACCGCGCGCTCGCGCGGGTGGAAGAATCCATCGCCCGCGCGCGCCAACTGTCCCATCCCCCCAGCCTTATGCACGCGCTATTCTACGCGCTCATCCTTCACCACTTCCGCCGCGATGCTGCAGCGATGCGGAAAACGGCAGCGGACACGCTCCGGTTCGCGCGCGACTGCATGCCGGACTGGATCTCTTCGTACCATCTGCGGGCCACCTTAGTCTCGGCGCTCAAGCACGAACAGCAGGCTCGGGCGCGCATGCCCGAGATCCGGATTTCGATGGCGAGCGAGAGATCGGCCGACATTGAGGGAAAGGGCTTCAACCTATGCCTGTTCGGGCGCGTCTGCGAGTTGGCGGGTGAAGTCGAGGCCGGGCTGAACGCCTTGCAATCGGCAATATCCGAAGCGGAAACCAATGGCGCGCGCCTATGGGAATCGGAGCATCACCGGCTCGCTGGGAATCTCCTGCTCCTGGCAGCACCCGACTCTGAGAAATGCGAAGCGCATTTTCTTCGCGCTATCGACGTGGCTCGGGAGCAGCAGGCGCGATCCCTCGAACTGGGCGCGGCGACTTCGCTCGCACGCTTGTGGGCTGGTCGCGGCAAGCGGCACAAAGCCTACGACCTGCTCGAGCCGATCTACACTTGGTTCACGGAAGGCTTCAGTACGCGCGACTTGATCGATGCGAAGGTGCTGCTCGATAAGCTTGGCTAATAATACGCGACAGCCGGGCCAAAGAAGGTCCAGGAACGCGTCGAAATGCGACCCTGATGGGGGCACTCGCAGACGCCCGGAGATGGCGCGACCTTGCCGCCACGGAACCGGCACTCGTGACCCTTTCGAGACCTTCCGGAGTCGAATTCTCTTCTTGAAAGCCGACATTGGCCGGAACCAGCACTCGTGACCCTAGTCGGACATTCCAGGCTCAAATTTTTCTCCCGGATAGCGGACCTTGAGCGGAACTCACCGCTTTGACCCAAGGCGGACACTTGATCACTAGGAGCGTATCGTCCGCTTTGCTGCCAGAAGCTGTCACCGCCGCGGTAACCATGTCGGACTACAGCATTTCCCTGGCTTCTGAGTTAATATTGCGGCTGAGGGACCCGAATTCAGCCTTGGGAGAGCTGTGTGGACGTTGCCGCTTGGTTGCGAGGCCTCGGCCTCCAGCAATACGAGCAGGCATTTCGCGACAACGCGATCGACGCGGAAGTCCTGCCGGAGCTGACCGATGCCGACCTCGAGAAGCTCGGTATGCTCCTCGGTCATCGCAAGCGATTCCGCAAGGCGGTAGTGGGGCTGGGGCCGTCGTCAAGTCATCCCGACGCGAGCACCGATGACATCGCGGCTCAGAGCCGCACCCGGGAGCTAAGCGCGGAGCGTCGACAGCTGACCGTCATGTTCGTGGATCTCGTCGGCTCGACGGCGCTGGCGACGCGTCTGGATCCCGAGGACCTGCGTGAGATCATCGGAGCGTATCACCGCTGTGTCGCCGATACGGTCGCCCAGTTCGGCGGCTTTGTCGCCAAGCACATGGGCGACGGAGTTTTGGTGTATTTCGGCTACCCGCAGGCGCACGAGAACGCCGCCGAGCAGGCGGTGCGCGCTGGCCTTGCTCTCGTCGATGCCGTTAGGCGACTCCCAGAGCCCGAGCCATTGCGGGTTCGTATCGGCATCGGCACCGGACAGGTCGTCGTCGGCGATCTGATCACCGCCGGTGAAGGACACGAGCGCGGCGTCGTGGGCGAGACGCCGAACCTCGCCGCCCGCCTGCAAGCTCTTGCCGAACCCGACGCGGTCGTGATCGGGCCGCAAACGCGGCAGCTGGTCGGCGATCTTTTCGAATATCGCGATCTTGGCGCCGTCGAGGTGAAAGGCTTTCCGGAGCCGATCCATCCCTATCAAGTGGTTCGTGAGAGCGCTGTCGAAAGCCGGTTCGAGGCGCTGCATGGGACGACGCCCACGCCGCTGGTCGGGCGTGAGGAGGAGGTCGACCTGCTGCAGCGCCACTGGCACCGCGCGAAAAGTGGTGAAGGTCGTGTGGTGCTGCTCTCAGGCGAGCCCGGCATCGGCAAGTCGCGCCTCACCGTCACCTTGCAGGAACGGATCCAGAATGAGCCACACACCCGCTTGCGCTATTTCTGTTCGCCGCACCATCAAGACAGCGCGCTCCACCCGATCATTGCGCAGCTAGAACGTGCCGCCGGGTTGGAGCGCGACGACCCGCCTGAGAGGAAGCTGGATAAGCTTGCGGCCCTGCTTGCCCCGGCCTCGCCGGAGGACGGGGCGCTGCTGGCCGAGCTGCTTTCGTTGCCGACCGAAGGCCGCTTCCCGCCTCTCCAACTGACGCCCCAGCGTAAGAAAGAGAAAACCTTCGATGCGCTGCTCCGGCAGCTCGAAGACCTGGCGCGACAAGGTCCGGTGCTGATGCTCTTCGAGGATGTGCACTGGATCGACCCAAGCTCGCGCGAGCTGCTCGACCTTGTAGTCGAGCGGGTGCCGCTCCTGCCAGTGCTGCTTCTCCTCACGTTCCGCCCCGAGTTTCAACCGCCGTGGAGCGGGCAGGCGCACGTCACGGTTCTTGTCCTCAACCGGCTCGACCGTCGTGAAGGCGCCGCGCTGGTCCAGCGGGTCGTCGGCACCGGGGAGCTGCCGAGCGACGTTGTCGCGGAGATCATCGAGCGCACTGATGGGGTGCCACTGTTCGTCGAGGAGCTGACCAAGGCGGTGTTGGAGGGCGGCAACACCAGGACAGTGCTCTCAAGAGCCGCTGCGACGGCGTTGAACGTCCCCGCCACGCTGCATGCCTCGTTGATGGCGCGGCTCGATCGCCTCGGCTCAACCGTTAAGGAGGTCGCACAGGTCGGCGCGGTTCTCGGTCGGGAGTTCTCCTACGAATTGCTGGCAGCGGTTGCACAGCGAAATGCCGCTGATCTAAATGGCGCACTGGATCAACTCGTCGGCGCCGGTCTGGTGTTCTGCCGCGGGACGCAGCCACTGGCCACTTACCTCTTCAATCATGCGCTCGTTCAGGACGCAGCGTATGGCACACTGCTGCGCGCCAGGCGCCAGGAGCTACATAAGCGTGTCGCAGATGTGTTGGAGGAAAAGTGGACCGAAATCACTGAAGCGCAACCCGAGCTCCTCGCGCACCACTTTCAGGAAGCTGGGGATTGGGCGGGCGCGCTCGATCACTGGCAAAAGGCGGGAAGGGCCGCCGTGGCCAGAGCTGCCACTCGGGAAGCCGTGTCGCACTTTGCCAGTGCTATTGACTGCAGCAGGAGACTTGGCGATGTCTCCGGCGGCGCCGAACGGATGACACGTCTCCACCTTGCGATGGCCAATGCCTTGATGCAGGCTGAAGGGTATCGTTCTGAGCGCCTTGGGAAGACGCTTGAAGATGCACGTCTTGCCGCCGCGAACACTGCGTTGGTCGAATTGCAATGTGACGTTGCGCTTTCACTCGCTCCATTTTTTTATGCCACTGGGCGCAATCACGATTACCTGACCCTGGCCGAAGAGCAGCTCGCAAACGATGCCAATCTCGTTCCAGCGGCCTATCTGAGTGCACTTTGGGCGGCAAAGGGGATTGCTCACTACAACCGGGGAGAACAACCGCTGGCAGCGGAGGCCCTACGCAAGGCCTTAGCTCTGGTTGAACGTGTTGAAGCAAGTCGTCGTATCTTGTTCGCTGGTGCGGATCAACGTCTCTCTGCCCAAGAGTATTTTAGCGGTTCACTGATCATATTGGGCTTCTTTGACGATGCCGTCGAACAAAAAGAGCAACTGATTAGAACTGTCAGTCAGCTCGATAAACCCTTCGACCTCGCCTGGTATCTTCTCCTTCAGTGCCATTTTTGCGAGCTACTCGGTCAATACGAGAAACTACTTGAGAACGCCACGAAGATCGTCGAGATTTGCGAACGGCATGGCTACGCGGCGCGTCGAAGCAGCGGCATTAGGTGGCGTGGCTATGCCCGCTCGCATTTAGGTGAACTGGATGCCGGCATCGATGACGTCCGGGAGAGTATGGTTCTTTGGCGTGGGCAAGGCGTGGTATTTCACTCCGCTGACAAAACATGCGCACTTTGTGATCTTCTCCTGCGGGCCGGTCGCATCGAAGACGCATCGCAAGTGCTTGATGACGTCGATGCGCTCGTTCTCGATACGGACGAAGCATGCTACCTAGCAGAATGTATTCGCTTCCGTGGCCAAATCGCCGCTGGCCGAGGTGACCTGACGGGTGCCGCTCGGCTATTCGAAACAGCGATTGCAACTTCAAAGCGGCAGAAAGCGCGACTTTTTGAACTCCGCGCCACAACGCAACTGACACTGGTTCTCGCACGACAAGGTCGTGTCAATGACGCCAAAGCGCGCCTACAATCCGTGATCAACACATTTGAAACCAGATATCCAATCGTCGACCTCATCGCGGCACAAAGGGCGCTGGACGCCCTGAGTCGTTGAGGTCGCATCATCTGCGTCGCTTCCGACAACGTAGTTTGCGTCGATTTGATGCAAGCTTGGCTCATTGCGAACCCGAGACGCGCGTTCGTCCGCTTGGACTGGAATGTAACGGAATGGTTGAGATGAGACGTTCACGCTTGTCCCCGTGTAGGTCCGAACATGGCGCAATCGAGGCGACCCGTGCTTTTAACCGCTCTGCACGCGGAAGAAGCCGTTGGAGGACTAGGTTGGGTGGTTTTCTGCCTTCCGTGTCGCGATCGGAACGCACAGGCAGCGCCATAACACGACCTTCAGGGCGCTCCTTCAAAGCTGCCCTTCGCGCATCGGCTTGAGTCGACCCACAGCCGTCATTTAGCATGGTCTAATATCTGGCGGGCTCTACTCGCTGACGTTGTGCTACATTAATCCATGTGGTCAGCGGCGTGTTGACCTCCATTGAACGGGCGAGCTTTCAGCCGGAACGACAACTCGCGACCCTTGCGGACGGCTCTCCGGTGTGAGAAAGGGCGCGTTCTCACCCAATTCAGACGTCAGGTACTCGAGGGTTTGGTACCGGAAGCCACCACCACGGGCCTTCGGATTACAACAGTACCGTCGAAGACACGCGCTTTCGCGGCACCGAGAATCGCGTCATGAATCCGGGCGCGCCGAGCTGGCTCTTGTGCTTCCAGCACCGTGGCAACTCGCACAGCGCCGCCATAAATGAGATCGAGCAGCGCTTTCGGTCGCTCGCTCGTCCATGTCGTTTCGATGAGATCGTCACGCACTTCGGTAAAGCCGTTGGCTTCAAGCACCCGACGACATTCGCGCGGATCACTGAATCGTAATGGCGGAGGTGCATCCGGCAGATCTGGGCTTGGCGTTCCGTGATCGGCGATCGCCGATAGTACGATATTCAGCACCTCGTCGTCCTTGCCCCACTGCGTAAACACAAATCGGCCCTTGGGTCGGAGCACGCGAAAAGCTTCGGCAATGGCCGACTCGGGGCGGCTGAGATGCATCACCCCGAATGCGCATACGACATGATCGAATGTGTCGCTCGCGTGGGGCAACGCTTCGGCGTCGCCCACCTGGAACGTGAGTCTCGGATAGTTCGCTCCCGCTTTCGCTATCATGGAGGCTGCAAAATCAACGCCCTCAACGGCAGCTCCCTCGGCTGCAAGCGATCCAGCGAGGTGGCCCGGTCCGCAACACACGTCCAACACCCTCCTTCCGTCCAGCGGTCCCAAGGCTGCAATGATGGGCGCGATGACCTGGTTGGTAATCGGAGATAGGTGCTGATCGTAGCTTGCTGAGCGGGTGGACCAGCCGGCGAGTTCTGCCTCCCGAAACGACGTTGTCATCCAGATAGCCTCCACGCTCCGGTGCCTGCTTTGAGCTTATCACGCTGCGTCGACTGTCTGCTAATGACACATTCCGGGTCGTTGGTGCCGCTATGTTCGATGACCGCTCCCCACCCCACCCAGTCCTTCGACGCTCAGTTCGGCCGTTCTGCGGCTCAGGTGTCTGAACCAGCGGGACGCGCCATCTCAGGACGTTCGCCAATGCGGCGGGGAACTTCGCGGTCCGACCCTTAGGCGGACATTCATAGCGCGGGTACAGAGGCCGCAGCAACGGTGGTCGAGAACACAAGCGACGTAAGCGTAAGCGAATTGTGGTTGTCGTAAACGAGTCATGCAACCAATAGACCACGCTTTTGGTGATCAACTCTGTAGCCGCTGCGTGAAACGTGCGGCAAAGTCATGTACAGTGCTTGGCGCGGAATTCATGTTGGGAGCTAAGACATGGAGCGCCGATTGTCTGCAATACTGGCCGCCGACGTGGTCGGATACTCCGCACTTATGGAGCAAGACGAAGCGGGTACCTTTGACCGCCTTCGAGCGCGACGCAAAGAGCTGTTCGAGCCCGAGATCGCGAGGCATCATGGGCGGGTCTTCAAGCTCATGGGCGATGGACTCCTCGCGGAGTTCGGCAGCGTCGTCGACGCTGTCGAATGTGCCGTGTCTCTCCAGCGCGGAATGGCGGAGCGCAACGCTGTCGTTCCCGAGGAGGAAAAGTTTGACGTCCGTGTCGGCATTTAATCTCGGCGAAGTGATTGTTGATGGCGAGGATCGATACGGCGAAGGAGTGAACGTTGCCGCCCGCCTGGAACAACTGGCGCCTTCGGGTGGGATCTATGTGTCCGGCAAGGTGGCAAAGGAGGTCGAGAAGAAGCTCGCCTTTTCCTTTGACTCGGCGGGGCAGCAGAAGGTCAAGAACATCGACGAGCCGATAGACGTGTACCACGTGCGGTTCGAGGCCCCGCGCCGCCGAAGTGTCTCCCACAAGCGTAGACCTAGCTTCCTCTGGTGGGCAGTCGGCGTGCCTGCGGCCCTCGTTGCGCTGCTAGCCGCTTGGGTCGCCCTCTATCATCCTCTGTTGGCGACCTCTTCCGATCCCGCAACAATTCCAGCGGTCGCCGTACTTCCCTTCAAGGACCTGAGCCCGGACAAGAGCCTCGGCTACCTTGGGGACGGAGTAGCCAACGATATCATTGCGGTTCTGTCGCGCTTCCCCGACCTCGCCGTCGTCTCACGCATGTTCTCGTTTGGGTACAAAGACAAAGAAGGCGACGTACGCCAGATTGGCAAAGACCTGGGCGTCGAATACGTCCTGGAGGGCAGCGTTCGGAAAGAGGGTGGCAGGGTACGCATCATTGCAGAATTGATAGATGCCAAGACTGGTGACCATGTCTGGGCTGACCGTTTCGACAGAGCTGGCCCCGACCCTTGGGCGCTTCAGGACGAGATGACGGGTAAGATTGTAAGTGCGATGACAGGCGAGAAGGGCGCTATTCGTCGCGCAGACTACAATCGAGCCTGGGGAAAGGACGGTACGAACTTACAAGAATACGACTATTACCTTCGCGGTCACAGCCAGATGATGACCTATTCAATGGAAGGGCTCGAGCAAGCCAACTCAATCTTGCGAGATGGATTGAAGAAATTTCCGGGATCGCCGCTCCTACAGGTTACCCTTGGCTGGGCAACCATGGTCAAGGTCATCGCCTTCTTCAATGAACCTGAAGCCAACATTGAAGAGGCTGGTCGGCTGGCAACCCAGGCTCTCTCCAAAGAGCACCTCAGTCCTCAGGTGGCGAAGCCACGCACTGGCTCCAAGCTTGGGTCCTGACCTTAAAGGGAAACCACGATGGCGCTGTTGCGGAGGCCAATAAAGCCATCTCGATGGCGCCGTACGATGCACTGCAGTTGTCAGATACGGCGTTCATATTCCTTCAAGCGGGGCAACCCGAGAAGGCTCTGGAGCTTGCTGACATCGCTGCTGCGCGCGATCCAAGCCTCTCCTGGTCCTTCAATCTCTCGAGAGGATGGGCACTCATCTTACTCGGAAAGTACGAAGACGCCGTGGTGGCGCTGAAAGGCACCGAGTTCGCGGATGCGCCGTTGGTATTGGCTATCGCTTACACGCGATTGGGTCGAACAGCCGATGCTAAGGCCGCGGTGGAGAAAATGCTCAAAGCCAACCCCGCAATGACGATCCAGACATGGCGGCAGACCTTGAACTTCCGAGATCCTTCCATTCTCGATCAAGCCGCCGCAGACCTTGCGCGCGCCGGCCTTCCGGGTAGCCCGACTCAATAGCCTAAGGGAATGATGTTCAGCCTTCGACGCCCTACATCGGTTATGCATCTGTCTTTGCGATATGTCCGCTTTCCACCCCCGTTCAGGCCTTTCCAACTCCCTGAAGGGAAGGACAGCAAAGGGTCACAAGCGCGGGTTGCGCGCAATGTCCGGTTTTGGGACCGGATATAGGCTTCGGAAGGTCTCGAATGGGTCATGACGTTCACTTGACCTCCCATCAGGGATGGTCCGCAAGGGGTCGGTTTCGGACGATAAGCGAAGGTCCGCTCCTGAAAAGCGTCGGAAATGTCTGGAAATGGCGCGACCGAGCCGGCGGTAGGATTCGGCTCTGCCGTACAGCCGCGGAGCGTTCTACGTCGCCGTTGGGTGGAGGACCGCCCTTCAAGTGTGGCTCTCGGAACGACGTGTTTGCCGGACATTCCGGTCTTTCAGCTTCAGTCGACGGCCAAAGGAGGCTTTTCCCGACGGCGGATCAATGCGCGCGGCTATACGGCCGCGCGCTTCAGTTGTCGGGGGTCCGACTGATCAGATCGCCTGACCACCCGAAACCTCGATCCGCTGTGCCGTAACCCAACGGTTATCCTCGCCCAGAAGGCTTGCCACCATTGGCCCGATGTCGTGGGGCAGCCCTACGCGGCCAAGCGCGGTCATCCCTGCGAACTGCGCGTTGACTTCGGCATTGTCGCGCACCAGCCCGCCACCGAAATCGGTCTCGATCGCTCCGGGCGCGACCGTGTTCACTGTGATCCCGCGTGCACCCAACTCTTTCGCCATATAGACGGTCAAGATTTCGACCGCCCCCTTGGCGGCCGCATAGGCCGAGAAGCCCGGATAGGACACGCGGGTCAGGCCCGAAGAAAAGTTCACGGTCCGCCCGCCATCTGCGATGAGCGGCAGAAGCGCCTGCACGAGGAAGAAAACGCCCTTCACATGGACGTCGAACAGACCGTCGAACTGCGCCTCGGTCGTATCGCCGATCATGGCGAATTCGCCGTGGCCGGCATTGTTGATCAGGTAATCGAAGCTGTCGCGGCCCCAGGTCTCTTTCAGCGCCGCGCGCAGGGTCTCGGCAAAGGCCGCGAAGCTGGCGACCACGCCGAGATCGAGCTGCAGAGCAACCGCCTTACGGCCCAGGGCTTCGATCTCGGCCACAACCTCGCGGGCCTGAGATGCGTTGCCGCGATAGGTGACGATCACGTCGCGGCCATGCTGCGCGATGCTGACAGCGGTGTTGCGGCCGAGGCCGCGGTTGGCGCCGGTGACAAGTGCGATCTTGGTCATGCGGGAAGTCCTTTCATCCGAAGCGATGGGGACAACATGCGGCAAGAGCGTCTCCAGTTGTTGCCGATTGCTCGCGTAGTCTTGCCTGTTCCTGCAAATCTGGATCGGCTTGCCGCACAGGATTTGCCAGAATGTCCGGATTGCTTGCCTGATCCTTCTTTAGTTCTTGCCTGAAACGCCACCACCCTTCAACTTGCCCCCATGAGCCGAACGCTTCTCGACCTTGTGCGCAGCTTTGCCGACATTCATGCCGACCGTTTCGGGGCGGCGTCGACGCCTATTCCCGGCCTGACCGCGATCCGCGCCACGCAGCCCGGCGAATTGCAGGTGGCTGTCAATCGGCCGCTGGTGGCCATGCTGTTACAAGGTGTCAAGCGGGTCACGATAGGGGCCGAGACATTGGAATTCGGTCCGGGCGAGTCGCTGCTGATCTCGGCCGATGTGCCCACGGTCAGCCAGATCACGCAGGCAAGCCTCGGCGCGCCCTACTATTCGCTGGTGCTGGAACTCGACCCCGTCCTTATGCGGGAACTCGCGGTCGAGATGGCGGCGGTCCCGGGCGATCCGTGCAAGCCTGTCCGAGTGGAGCCGACCGACGCAGATGTCGCCGATGTGGCCCTGCGCCTGATGCGGCTTCTGGACCGTCCCTCTGCCCTCCCGGTCCTGCAAGGGCCGTTGCTGCGCGAGATTCATTTCTGGCTTCTGGCGGGACGGCACGGATCGGCCCTCCGCAGCCTCGGCGGGGCCGATGGCCATGCACAACGCATCGCCCGTGCGGTCGCTATGATCCGCGAAAGCTATGCACGGCCGATCCGCATCGAGGAACTGGCCGAGGCCGCGGGGATGAGCACCTCGTCCTTCCACCAGCATTTCCGCCAGACCACCACGCTGTCTCCCTTGCAATTCCAGAAGCAGTTGCGCCTGATCGAGGCTCGGCGCCAGATGCTGGCCGATGGCATGAGCGTGAGTTCGGTGGCTTATGCGGTGGGCTATGAGAGCGTGCCTCAGTTCACCCGCGAATATGGCCGTCTGTTCGGCAAACCACCGGCCCGCGACATACGACAGGCACAGATGGATGCGTAGTCTGACTCTGCTTCAGAAGAAAGCGAGCGTCCGCTGTGGGCTCAATTGAGCCGTTCGTCGCGTCCGCCGCCGAGGACCGGAAAGGGTCGACACCTGCCGGAGCGTGAACGTCCCGTTCGGAGAACCGTCGGGAACGGCGGCTTATGGCGCAACCACGACCCTCAGCGAGGTTCTTGGGATGTCGGCTTTCAGGAAGCGGCAATGCTGATCTCAATGTCCGACATCGGCGCTAAGCCGACATCTCTGATGGGTGTCGCAAACGTCCGCATTGGGTCATCTGCGTAGATTCGGCCGAGGCCGAACGAACGAGCTACCGCTAGGGGGGTCGGAACCGGTATTCCGTTCAGGGACCAAGCGTTAGATTTCACCACTGGCGAACGCTTCAACTGGCTCCAGCGCAGATTAGAAAGTGACGCGGCCGAGCACGCGCAGGCCGTCGCCTTGCGGCTCGACGATCACGGCTTCGCCTTCGCGCGGCGAGATGCCGGTGAGCGCCATGATATTCTCCAGATGGGTGACCATGACCACATTGTCGGAGCCGGAATAGGCGCTGATCTCGTTCATGATCGCCTCGAGCTGGGCGGCTTTCTCGCTCGCGTCGGTCTTCAGCAGGTCAAGCGGAGCGAAGGGTTCGGGCTCTTCTCTGAAAGCGGTGCGAGCCGTGTCGAGGGCGCGGCAATAGCGGCTGGACAGCACGCGCTCGACCGGCGCCGCGCGGGCGTCGAAAAGCGCGCCGATCTTGCGGGCCTGCTGCTTGCCGCGCACCGAAAGATTGACCTGGGTGGCGCATTTCTCGATGTCGAAATTCGCCGGATCGGTGGTGCCGGTGACCATGGCATGGCGAAGCAGCACGACATGTCCGCCGTCGCGCAACAGCGCCCAGCCGGCTTCGGTCGCGTGGGCCGCGGCGGGAATGACGAGCAGCAATAGAGCCAGCACAGATCGAAGCATCAGGCGTCCTTTTCCGGTCACCGGAGGTGGCTTCCGGTGACCGCATATAGGGACGGCAAAGCCGGCTGAAAAACAAGGCATCACCTATCCCGGCTGTTTGCGAGAACGGACCGCTTTGCAAGGCGGGGCGGTTGCGCTCAAATCCCGGCTCGCCTATCAGGGGAAAAATGTCCCCACTCATCGAAACCGTCCTTTTTGTCTTCGGCCTTGTCGCGCTCGGCTATCTGGCCGGGCTCACCGGCTATCTGAAGGCCGAGGCGGGTGGGGCCATCGCCGAATTCGCCGTCGGGGTGGCGATGCCGCTGCTTCTGTTCCGCACCATGGTCAACGCCGATTTCCATGGCACCGCGCCCTGGTTGTTCTGGGGAGCCTATTTTACGGCTGCCGCAGTGACGTGGGCCGCAGGCCACCTGGTCATCACCCGGGTGTTCGGGCGCGACGCGCGTGCCGGGGTCGTCGGCGGCGTGTCGTCGGCTTTTTCCAACCTCGTCCTGCTCGGCATCCCGTTCTTCCTCGGCACATTCGGGCCAAGTGGATTCGAAGTGCTGTCGCTGCTGATTTCCGTGCATCTGCCGACGATGATCATGGCATCGATCATCCTGTTTGAGATCTTTGGCCGCGGCGACGAGCATGTGCATCCGCTGCGCATCATCCGGCGCTTCTTTCGAAAGTTGCTCTCCAATCCGCTGATCATCGGCATCCTGGCCGGATGGGTGTGGCGCATCACCGGCCTGCCATTGCCGGCGCTGGCGGTCCGGCTGGTCGACGCGCTGGCCAACATCGCCGGACCGGTCGCGTTGTTTGCCATGGGGCTGGGCCTGTGCCGTTTCGGCATCTCCGGCAATGTGCGGCCGGCGCTGGCGCTGTCGGCGCTGAAGCTGATGCTGATGCCGGCCGTCGCGCTCGGCCTGGTCTGGCTGCTTGGCCTGCCGCCGCTGTCGGCGAAAGTCGCGGTCGTGGCGGCAGCGCTGCCATCCGGGGTGAATTCCTACCTGATTGCGACGCAGTTCAACACCGGCCAGGCGCTGGCATCGAACCAGATGACCATCGCCACCGCCTGCGCGGTCGTCACCACGGCGTTTTGGCTGACGGTGGTGGTCCAGGTGTTTGGATAGGTATGATCGATATTGATGCCTGCGAAGGGCGGTTTCCTGGTGCTTCCGGTACTCATATACCCAAACGTTACGCTCCGTTCCGGTTCTCGGGAGCCGCCGGTCCGGTCGTTTCCTCACACACCCTCAAGCAACAACGGGAGCGCAAATCGGCCTCGCCTTGTGCTGGCCCAAACCCTATATGCCATCTTGCGATTGATTGCGGGGCTTGCCCTAGGTAAAGAGCAGTGGCTCCAGGCGTGCCGGCATCGATGCCAGTGCGCACGCCCGTCAAGGAAATCCAGATAGCGGCCCGTCAGTGCGCCGAACGGAGGCTAGACCATGCTTCAGAAAACCAGCCATTTCATGCGCCAGGCCAATCTCATCAACGGCGAGTGGGTGCAGGCCGACAGCGGCCAGACGGTCGACGTCAACAATCCGGCCACCGGCCTCAAGATCGGCACCGTGCCGAAGTCGGGCAAGGTCGAGACGCGCCGCGCCATCGAAGCTGCCGACGCCGCCTTCCAGACATGGCGCAAGACCACCGCGCTCGAGCGCTCGAAGCTGTTGCGCAAGCTGCATGACGCCATGATGGACAACCAGGACGTGCTGGCCGAGCTGCTGACCATCGAGCAGGGCAAGTCGCTGTTCGAATCGAAGGGTGAGATCGGTTCGGCGGCCTCGTACATATTGTGGTTCGCCGAAGAAGGCCGCCGCACCTATGGCGATGTCGTGCCGTCGCCTTGGGCGGACCGCCGCATCCTGGTGACCAAGGAGCCGGTCGGCGTCATCGCCGCCATCACGCCGTGGAATTTCCCGTCCTCGATGCTGGCCCGCAAGCTCGGCCCAGCACTTGCCGCTGGCTGCACCGCGGTCGTCAAACCGGCGTCGCAGACGCCTTATTCCGGCCTTGCCTGGGGCGCGCTAGCCGAGGAAGTCGGCTTCCCCAAGGGCGTCATCAACATCCTGACCGGCGCCGCCGGCGAGATCGGCGACGAGATCTGCGCCAACCCGCTGGTCAAGAAGATCACCTTCACCGGCTCGACCGAGGTCGGCAAGATCCTGATCCAGAAGTCGTCCGTCACCGTCAAGAAGGTGTCGATGGAACTCGGCGGCAACGCGCCGTTCCTGGTCTTCGACGACGCCGATATCGAGCGCGCCGTCGCCGGCGCGATCACCGCCAAATACCGCAATTCCGGCCAGACCTGCGTCTGCACCAACCGCTTCCTGGTCCAGGCTGGTGTCTACGACAAGTTCGTCGAAAAGCTCGCCGCCGCCAGCGACGGGCTGAAGGTCGGTTCCGGCCTCGATGACGGCGTGCAGCAGGGGCCGCTGATCGACGAGAAGGCGGTCGAGAAGGTCGAGGAACTGATCGCCGACGCCACCGCCAAGGGCGGCAAGATCGTCGCCGGCGGCAAGCGCCATGCGCTCGGCGGTTCGTTCTTCCAGCCGACGGTGATCGCCAATGCCACGCCGAAGATGCGTTTTATGAAGGAAGAGATCTTTGGCCCGGTAGCGCCCGTGTTCAAGTTCGAAACCGAAGAGGAGGCGATCGCGCTCGCCAACGATACCGAGTTCGGCCTCGCCTGCTATTTCTACACCGGCGATCTCGGCCGCGCCTTCCGGGTCATGGAAGGGCTGAAATACGGCATGGTCGGCGTCAATGAAGGCCTCATCACCACGCCCGAGGCGCCGTTCGGCGGCGTCAAGGAATCGGGCCTCGGCAAGGAAGGCGGACATCAGGGCATCGAGGATTATCTCGACACCAAATATGTTTGTATCGGCGGCCTCGGCCTCTGATTGGGCAGGGGTCAATTGACTGCCAATGGACCCAAACCGGCCCGAGAGGCCGGGCGGGGATCGATCAACCAACTGGCGTTTCGGGCATGGCGATGAAGGACGGCGAGGTTTTCGGTACGACGCCAGCGGGCGAGGCCATCCGCCGCTTCAGCATCCGCGGCGGCGGCCTCACCGCCAACATCATCGGGCTTGGCGCCATCATTCAGGATCTGCGGCTGGCCGGCCACGATGCGCCGCTGGTGCTCGGCTATGACAGTTTTGAGCCCTATGAAACGGATACGGCCTTCTTCGGCGCCGTCGTCGGACGCTATGCCAACCGTATCCGCGATGGCCGCTTCACCATCGCCGGCCAGCGCTACCAGACCGAGCGCAACTTCCTCGACAAGCACACGCTGCATGGCGGCTCGCAAGGTTTTTCGCACCGGCCATGGGAGGTTTCGCTGCATGGCAGGGATTTTGTCACCCTGACGCTGCATGATCCCGACGGCACGATGGGCTTTTCCGGCGCGCTCGACGTGACCTGCACCTACAGGCTGAAGATCCCAGGCACGCTCAGCGTCGAGCTGACCGCCACCTGCGAGGAGCCGACGCTGTGCAATCTCACCCAGCATTCCTATTTCAACCTGGATGACGGTGGCGCCGGCGATGTCCTCGATCACCGGCTGATGCTGAACGCCGGCGCCTATCTTCCGGTCGATGGCGACCTGATCCCGACCGGCGTCGTGAAGCCGGTCGACGGCACGCCGTTCGATTTCCGTCAGGCGCGGCCGCTGCGCATGGAGAGCGAGGGCAGGCAGCTCCCCTACGATCAGAATTTCTGCCTTGCCTCGACGCACGGGCCGCTCAAGCTGGCATCATGGGCGCAAGGCGCAAATTCCGGCGTCGAGATGGAGCTGTGGACCACGGAACCGGGCGTGCAGCTCTATACCGGCCAGTATCTGGCGCCAGCTTCGCCGGGGCTCGGGGGAGTTCATTACAAGGCTTATTCGGGCTTTTGCCTGGAGCCGCAAGTCTGGCCGGATGCGCCGAACCGGCCGTATTTCCCGCAGGCCACGCTATGGCCGGGCCAAATCTACCATCATGTGACGGAATACCGGTTCCGACTGCCTGGCGCTTGACGCCGGAAGCCGGTACCGGCTTTTGCTGTGCTTACCTTCGGTCCGGACAGGACCGTGCGCAAAGTTCAAAGAGCGTCCTTTGCGGCGCGGGACTGGATGGCCGCCGGTGCCGAAGACCTGCTGCCCGTGGAGTATTTCCACGTGGTTTTCACCCTGCCTGCCGAGATCGCGCAGATCACTTATTGGAACAAGAAGGCTGTCTATGACCTGCTGTTTCGGGCATCGGCCGAGACGCTGACCACGATCGCGGCCGATCCCAAGCGGCCCGTGCGCACGCATCGGCATGACCAGCGTGCTGCACACCTGGGGATCGGCGCTGACGCATCACCCGCATGTTCACATTATCGTGCCTGGCGGGGGACTGTCGCCGGATGGCACCCGCTGGATCGGCTGCCGCCCCGGGTGCCGGGTCGCCATCCATCACAACCAGTCCAAAGAGACGATATGACGCTTCTCTATTTCCCTTCGCGGCCGCCCGGCAGGCCGTGACTTGACGCGGACGTGGCGATCGAAACAGAATGAGAGCCCACCGCACCGGTGCACACAGCACGGCGGTTAGGTGGTATGGTGCCCGTCTGGTCAGCCTTTCCAGGGATAAGCATGGAACGCCGTTTGGCCGCGATTCTGGCAGTGGATGTAGTCGGTTTTAGCCGCCTGATGGAGGTCGACGAAGCCGGCACGCTGGCTGCCCTCAAGATCCGCCGCAAGGAGGTGCTGAGGCCCCTGGTTGCCAAGCATCGCGGACGCATCTTCAAGGTCGCCGGCGATGGCGTGCTGGTGGAGTTCGCCAGCGCTGTTAACGCCGTGCAATGCGCGGTCGAGCTCCAGGAGGGCATGGCCGCCGCAAACAGCGATCAGCCTGAGGAGCGGCGGATCGTGCTGCGCATCGGCGTCAATCTGGGTGACGTCATTGTCGAAGGCAGTGATCTCTATGGCGAGGGCGTCAACATCGCCGCGAGGCTCGAAAGCATCGCCGAACCGGGTTCCATCCTGGTCTCCGGGACCGCGCATGACCACATCAGGAACAAAGTCCAAATAGGCTTCGACGATCTCGGTACGCAGAACCTGAAGAACATCGCCGAGCCGGTTCGGATCTATCGGGTCGCCGGAACACCGGCTGTTGCGGTCGTGACGCCCAGAGTCACAGCCGAGAAGCCTGCCATCGCCGTCTTGCCGTTTGTGAACATGAGCAGTGATCCCGAGCAGGAGTACTTCGCGCACGGCATGACCGAAGACATCATCACGGAACTCTCGCGCTTCAAGACCCTCTTGGTCATCGCGCGCAATTCCTCATTTTACTACAAAGGGCGGTCGCCGAGGATCCAGGACGTCGGGCGCGAACTCGGCGTGCGCTGGATCGTCGAAGGCAGCGTGCGCAAGGCCGGGAACTGGGTACGCATAACGGCCCAGCTAATCGACGCAACGACTGGGGCGCGCGGAACGCTATGACCGCACGCTCGACTCCATTTTCGAGGTCCAGGACGAGGTCGTGCAAGCAATCGTCGGTACAATACCGGGGCATCTTGGTCGAATCGCAGTCGAGCACGCGCGCCGGAGGCCGCCGGCGAACCTCACAGCCTTCGACCATTTGCTGCGGGGACGTTGGGCTCTGTTTCACTCCACTGATGGTCTGCAAAGTGCCTTGGTTCATCTGGAGAAAGCGATCGAGGCCGATCCGAACTATGCGGCCGCGCACGCGCAGATCGCCACCGCCTTTGCCTATGGCATCTATGCGTTGGGCCTTGAACCGGAGATTGCGATCGAACGCGCGTGCCATCATGCGGCGCGCGCAGTGGCGCTCGACGGCGGCGATACCGAAGTCAATGCGGCTGCCGCTTCCGCCTATATCACGAGCGGCATGCATGAGCTTGCCGATCTTCACTCCGCGCGTGCAACGGCGAGCAATCCGAATGATGCATCGGCTCTCTTCAGCCGCGGATTTGTTCTCGCCCATCTGGGTCGACCATCCGAGGCGATCGAAATCTTCTCCCAAATGCAGAGGATCGACCCTTTGGCGCCGGATGATGCCAGATCAGAGGTGCTGTGCGACTGCCACTTCATGTTGAGAGAATACGAGACAGTAATTGGGATCCTCAGGCACAGGCACGATGTGCCGGCCTATATGCACCTGATCGAAGCTGCAGCGTACGCACAGCTGGGTCGCATCGAGGAGTCGAAAGCGGCTGTCGCGGCTTTCCATCGAAGTCCAGCCCCCAAGCCGGACCCAAAGACCATGATTGCTTCGCAGATGCGCATGATCGCTCATCAAGAAGACCGCGAACGCTGGCTTGAGGGCTACCGCAAGGCAGGCCTGCCCGTATGACGCGCCATCTCGTAGCCCTGACCCCGACGTGGCCCGACTACCTAGTCTGGAGGCGTGCGTCATCCTGAGCGTGATTGCCTTCCACTGAAGGCTCCTTCTGGCGCGCATCCGAGTCCTTGCCGAACGCGAAGGATTGTCTCCGGTCCGGAACTTTATGTGCCGATTTCCTTCCCCGATAGCTATCATTGGGCGCAACCAACTATGATGACCCATTGCCGTCTTCCCTGCGTTCGCGTTGGATTTCCGCTTCGCGCCGCATGGCAGAGTCTTGTCAGCGCCGGTCGACGGCTCGCTTCGGACCCGTGTGTTCGGCGATCGCCTCGACGATCCGGTCCCAATCGCCGGGGTTCAGCTCGTGCCCGCCGCCCTTGAGCTTCAAGAGCCGCGCACCCTCGGAAAGCGCCATCCCGTGCTCGACCGGAAAAATTGGATCGGCGGTGCCGTGAATGACGAGCAGCGGTGCCTTCATCTCGTGCAGCCTTCCCTGCCATGCCTTGCCAATCTTGAAGAGGACGCTGTGGTTGGTGGCGCTGAGATAACCGCCGGAGCGGTCGAAATCCCGCTCGATGAAGGCTCTGGTCTCGGCTTTGTCGAATGGGTGTGTCGTTCCCGCGATTAGGCGCGCGTCCTCGAGACAGTAAGCAACCGTTTCCGCCCGGTCCGACCAGTCCACGTCCACAGCCATATGTTCCAACCACGCCTTGTCGCTCTCGGGGAGGCTGGACCGGTCCACCCCGATCGGCGAGGTGCTGATCGCCGTCAGTGAAAGCACCCGCTCTGGATGTTTGAGCGCCGTACCCTGGCCGACCATTCCGCCTTGGGAGAAGCCCGCGACGTGCGCCGCCGTGATCCTGTAGCCGTCGAGCACGCGAAGGGCGTCTTCGACCGCATCGTCAAAGCCATAGCCCGGCCGACCGGACGGATATTTGGTCGAAAGACCGGAGTCTCGCTGGTCGTAGCGGATGACGAAGCGGCCCCGTGCGGCGAGTCGGCGGCAGAATTCCTCCGGCCACCAGAGCATCGAGGCCATCCCGCCCATGATGAGAAGTATCGGCGGCTGGGCCGGATTGCCGAAGCTCTGCGTTGCGAGCTCGACCCCATCGGCACGGATCACCAGCTCGTTCATGCCAGTCCTTCGCGGCGCAGAGCCGCTTGTACGGCAGGCCGCTCTTCGATGCGCGCGATGTAATCGCGAAGCGGCTCGGGCAGTTGAAATCCGAGCTCCGCCGCGCCGCGCGCCAGCTGGAAGAGATAGGGATCCGCGACGGTGAAAGTCTTTCCGAACAAATACCCCGCTCCAGCCGGCCTACGGCGAAGCGGAACCATCGCAGTATTTCCTGGGCGATCGGCTCCCTGACGTCTTCAGGAAGCATTAGGTAGGTGGGAAAGCGCTTGTGAATCTCGGTCGCGATGAAGCTCAGCATCTCAAGCAGGCGATAGCGGCCCAGATGACCCTGCGGCGCGAGCTCCGGCGCGCGATCCGCGACCCAAGCCAGGATCGCAACATTCTCGGTCAGCACCTCACCGTCGTCGAACACGAGAGCGGGCACATAGCCCTTCGGATTGATATCGATATAGCGGCCACCCCCCTTCGATCTGCTTGGTCTCGATATCGACCTTGACCACGTCGAACTGAATTCCAGCCTCCAGCATCGCGATATGGTCGGCCAGGCTGGTGAACCCGGGTACAGAATAAAGCTTCATCGATCCGACTCCTTCTGCTGCTGCTTGGTTTCACAACCAGTTGCATCTTAGGTCATCTGCTCAACAACGTGCCGACAATTGGATACTCCCACCTCGGTTTGACCAAGAAACTAGGAGCGGGGAACGCGGTTCCAGGATCCCCCTCAGCTGCTCGCTGATTGCTCGCACACGCAGAGGCACAGGACGGACGCGAGTATCTTCCTCGACTCTGGTTGTCGGGGCGCATGCGACGCTCGCGGAAAAGGACTGTCGGCGCTGACGGGATTGGCGTAAGCTACGGCCTTTGGGGTGCATCCATGCACCGTATCACCACCGTAGCTATTGTCGCGCTCACGGCCGCCGCGCTTAGCTGTCCTGCGCGGGCGGAGGTGCTGATCGGGGTCGCAGGCCCGATGACCGGAAAGCTCGAATGGACTGGCACGCAATTGAAGCGCGGCGCAGAGGTGGCTGTGGCCGACATCAATACGGCGGGCGGCGTCCTCGGCGAGCTGGTGCGGCTCATCACGGTCGACGACTTCTGCGATCCCAAGCAAGCGGTGGCTGCTGCCCAAAAGCTGGTGGCTGACGGTGTAGTGTTCGTCGTCGGGCACTACTGCTCTGGAGCCTCGATTCCGGCATCGGAGGTGTACGAGGCGGCGGGAATTCTGCAGATTTCGCCGTCCTCGACCAATCCGATGTTGACCGAACAAGGCCGCGACAACGTTTTCCGCGTCTGCAGTCGCGACGATGCGCAGGGCTTCGAGGCCGGCAACTACTTGGCCGATCATTGGAGCGACAAGAAGATCGCGATCCTTCACGACAATACGACCTATGGGAAGGGTCTCGCCGATGAGACAAGAAAGCAGTTGAACAAGCGGGGCGTGACCGAATCAATCTATGAAGGCTACACTCCCGGGAAAGACGACTACTCGGCCGAGATCAGCACGTTACAGGGGGCGGATATCGCCGTGCTGTACATGGGCGGGTATCATACCGAGGCTGCGCTTATGGTCCGTGCGGCGCGCGACCGGGGCTACTCGGTTCAGCTGATCTCGGGTGACGATACAGCGACCGAGGCATTTGGGCTGATTGCCGGCCCTGCCGCCGAGGGCACGCTCTTCACCTTTGTCCCCGACCCGCGTCGAAATGCCGAAGCGGCCAAAGTCGTCGAACGATTCCGAGCCGAGAACTTCGAACCCGATTCCTGGACGCTGCACAGTTACGGCGCCGCCCAGACCTGGGCGCAGGCGGTCGAGAAGGCAGGCTCACTAGAACTCCAAGCCGTGATTGCATCACTGCGCGGCAATCAATTTGACACTGTGTTGGGCCGTATGGACTTTGATAATAAAGGCGACCTCACTGTTCAGAGTTGGGTATGGTATGTCTGGAAGGGTGGCGAATACGTGCCGTTGGAGTAATGGACCACCGATCCGGCGAATCGCCTTGAGCCAATCTGTGCAGACCCTATCGGCCGCGCCAGCTGAATCAATGCGTCGCCGCGATGCTTAAGCGTCTCGGCATACGCGGCCGTTTGTTGCTCGCTTTTTTCGGTATCAGCACCTTCGCGGTGCTCGCGACAACAGCCGCTCTTTATGCCTTCCTCGAGGTGGGGGAGGTCGTCGACCACATCACCAAGGAGCGTGTGCCGTCGGCGCTCGCGTCCCTCCAGCTGTCGCGCCAGGCCGAGCGGGTCGCCGCCACTGCGCCCGCCGCACTTGCTTCGACCAGCAAGCCTCAGCATAACGAGGTCTCGACTGCGATCGCGGCAGAGATGACGCGCCTCGAGGAACTGCTTGCCGCTCTCAAAGGCGCCAAGCCTAGCACGGCGGTAGTGGCTGAGATCGAGGCTGCGGTGCTTGGTCTGCGGCGCAATCTCAACGCCCTCGACGACCTTGTCGCCGCCCGCCTCACCGTGGTGGCGCGCAAAGAGGAACTGTTACGTCGCCTGTCGGCTACGACAAATGCAAGCCAGCGCCTTGTGGCGCCCGGCATGCTCGTGATGAATTCCAAACTCCAGCAATGGCGGGCGGTCACGGCCGACACGCCGCTCGCGTCCGATCGAGGCGCGGAGGCGACGGCCGACCTGGTCCAGTCGATAGCGGCCTACATCCCGCAGCAGAAGGCGCAGCAGGAGATCTCGGCGGTCAATGACGCGCTGGTCAACACGGCGGACGCGCCGACGCCAGGCGATCTGGCGTTGATCCTGTTTCCGCTGCGCCGGTCACTCGCCGTTCTGGACACGATTTCCAACGAGATCGACGATAGGCTGCGAACCCGTTTCCAGCAGCGGGTCAACGAGTTCAAGGCACTGATCGACGGTGGAAACAGCATCCCGAAGGCGCGGCAGGACGAGTTCGCCGTCCTGGCGCAGGGCGAAGAGCTTCTGGCCGAAAACAATCAGCTGTCGCGCAGTCTTACCGCTGCCGTCGATCGCCTGGTCGCTGCGGCAGACCGCGAGATCACCGCATCTGGTCTCGAAGCCGCGGTCGTCCAGCGCTACGGGACCGGAGTTGTCCTTGGCTCCGCCTTTCTCAGCCTCTTGAGTTCCGTTCTGGTTGTTTGGCTCTATGTCGACCGCAGCCTCCTCGCCCGCCTGGGAGGGGTGAGCCAAAGCATGCTCGCAATCGCCGGCGGCAATCTTCGTGCGCCATTGCCTGCCGCGGGCCACGACGAAATCGGCCGCATGGCCGAGGCGCTCAGGCTCTTCCGGGACACTGCAGTCGAGGTCGAGGAAAAGAACCTGCGCGAGGTCGCCGAAGCGCGCCAGCGGCTCATCGATGCCATTGAGAGCATCTCTGAGGGATTCGCTCTCTACGACGGCGAGGACCGGCTCATCCTTAGCAATAGCCGCTACCGCGAACTGCTCTACAGCGACCTTGCGATCGAACTGACGCCCGGTACGACATTCGAGCACATCATCCGCCGATCCGCTGAGCGCGGCTACATCAGGGATGCCGAGGGACGATTCGAGGAATGGGTCGCCGAGCGGCTCGCCCGGCACCGCAACCCTGGCGAACCGTGGGAGCAGCGGCGAGGCGACGGAAGATGGATCATGATAAGCGAGCGGCGGATCACCGGCGGCGGCACAGTCGCGGTCTACTCGGACATCACCGAGCTGAAGCTACGGGAGGAGAACCTCGCCGAGAAATCCGCGGCTCTCGAGGCGCTTTCCAGCAAGCTGGCGAAATACCTGGCGCCCCAGGTGTACAACTCGATATTCACCGGCCGTCAGGAGGTCAGGATCGCCAGCCAGCGGAAGAAGCTGACAATATGCTTCTCGGATATCGCCGGCTTTACCGAGACCACCGACAAGATGGAGTCGGAGGACCTCACCCAGATCCTCAATCACTATCTGACGGAAATGTCGAAAATTGCTTCGGATCATGGCGCGACGATCGACAAGTATGTCGGCGACGCGATTCTGATGTTTTTCGGCGATCCGGAAACTCGCGGCGTCAAGGAGGACGCGCTCGCCGGCGTGCAGATGGCTCTCGCCATGCAGAAGCGGATGAGCGAACTCGCCGAAGTTTGGCGCGACATTGGAATTGAAACACCACTGCGCTGCCGCATCGGCATTCACACCGACTACTGCACTGTCGGCAACTTCGGCAGCGAGGACCGGATGGACTACACGATAATCGGCGGCGCCGTGAATCTCGCCTCACGTCTTGAGCAGGAAGCGCAGCCAGGGACCGTTCTCATTTCTTATGAGACGTTTGCGCAAGTGAAGGACACGATTGACTGCGACGAACTGGGGCGCATCCACGTCAAAGGGATCGCCTATCCGGTCGCCACGTATCGCGTCATCGATGTGAAGGCCAATCTTGTCGCTGCCCGTCGCGCCGTTCGAACCGAACTGCCGCATCTCAGACTAGAAGCTGAGCCCGAGCTGATGTCTGCTGACGAGCGTGACCAAGCCGCAACTGCGCTTCGAGACCTGCTCGATCGACTTTGTCACAAGCCCGGGTAGGAGGGATCGTCGGCATCGGCTCTGTGGACAAGTCCCCATTCTGAAACACGCAGGACGGCAAAGCCGTCGATCTCTACACGCTCATCAACGACAGAGGCGCGTCCATCAAGTTCATCGCCTATGGCGGTATAATCACGGCGATCAATGTGCCCGACCGCTGGGGCAAGCTCGACAACGTCGTGCTCGGCTTCAAGGAACTCGCCGACTACGAATCCTTGCCCCCCTATTTCGGCGCCTTGATCGGGCGCTACGCCAATCGCAGACCGGTGCGCGGAATGAACTGCGACGAGTTTGGAGACAATGTAGCGGTTTTGATGGCCGGAGGTCCGCTAATGGCAGCGCGATACAGACGTTCCTGTTTCTGATACCATTGAGGCTGTGAAAAGTGCCCGTGCAATGACGTGGTTGGTGTGTGTTGATACTTCCTGCGCTTGATCAGCTCTGTTAGGCGTCGGAAAGATTTTATCGGAGCGCAACGGCATGCCGACGGCCTTCTTTATCACTCATCCGGAAGTTTCCGTTGATCCCGCCACGCCAGTTCCAGCTTGGCGGCTTTCGGACCGCGGCGTCACCCGGATGAGGGCTTTCGCGGGCTGTGCGGTGCTGTCCGGCCTGACGTCCATCTGGTCGAGCTCCGAGGCCAAGGCTATTGAAGCGGCTGGCCTGCTGGCGGCGGGATTTGGTTTGCCCGTCCAAGTGGATGAGCACCTTGGCGAGAACGACCGCTCCGCGACCGGTTTCCTTCCACCCGTCGATTTCGAACGAGTTGCTGACGCCTTCTTCGCCAATCCAAATGAGAGCGTTTGCGGATGGGAGCGCGCGCTCGATGCCCAGGATCGCGTCGCGCGGGCCGTGTTTCGCATTCTTGCGACCCATCACGACGGCGACATTGCTTTCGTCTCGCATGGCGGCGTTGGCACGCTGCTGCTTTGCAAGCTGCTGAATGCGCCGGTTTCGCGCAGTCGGGATCAACCGTTCCAAGGTCATTTCTTCGCTTTCTGCTTGCCAGGTTGCAAGATCATCCACGAATGGCAGCCTATCGCTGAGCGTTAACCTCAACTTTTCCCTGCAGAATTGGGTTTTGAGTACAAAGAGCCGGCGAACGAATGGAAGCAGAAACAATGACGGATTTGACTGCGTGAATGGTGACGATAACGATCGGATGCTGTTTGCGACTGCGCTGGCGCGGCGCGGCGGCGAACTCGGCCTGCAATATTTCCGACAACTGGAGACACTCACAATCGAGAGCAAGGGTCATCAGGACCTGGTCTCCGAGGCCGACCGGAATGTCGAGACGTTCATCCGCCGGGAGCTTGCGGCGCAATATCCTGAAGACGGTGTTATCGGAGAGGAACACGCCGCACTCGCCGGCGGATCGGGTTACACATGGGTGATAGATCCAATCGACGGCACTGCCAACTTTCTGCGCGGCATCCCGGCCTGGACCGTCGTCATCGCCTGCGTCAAGGAGGGTGTGGCGGTCGTGGGCGTTATCCATGAACCCTCTACCGGCGAGACATTTTATGGACGCCGCGGCGGTGGCGCTTTCCTCAACGGCCGGCCCATCAAGACAAGCCCGACGACGAGCCTGACGCAAGGCTCGGTCGGAACCGGCTTCTCCAATCGTCGTGAAGCGCGCACCGTCGCCAAGCTGATCGATCTCCTGCTTCAGGAGGGCGGCGTGTTTTTCCGCAATGCATCCGGTGCGCTTATGCTTGCCTACGTCGCCTCGGGCAGGCTACTCGCCTATGTCGAGGAGCATATGAATGCTTGGGACTGCCTCGCCGGCATGCTTCTGGTCGAAGAGGCCGGCGGGTCGGTCGTCACGCCCGACCCGAAAACGGTTCTCGAGGAAGGAACACTGGTCATCGCGGGCGGCAAGGGCGTGTTCGACAAGGTCCACGCGCTCTGCAAAGCGGCGTTCAGTCTGTGATCAGCACGGGTCCGCGTTCGGGAAAGCCGATGCTCACCGGCTGCCCCGCTCGAAACGCGGTATCGACATCCGGCGAGACCACGAAGACTTCGCCGAATTGCGTGGCAATTACGAACTCGAGGTGGCTGCCGACATAGGTCACTTTTTCAAGCGTCCCGGGCAAGGCGCCAGGCGCATTCGGCTCGCCAATCTCGAGGCGGCTCGGTCGCGCCGCCAGCATGGCCGGCCCCAGTTTGCGGCCGCGAGCCGGCAGCTTCAGGACGGCAGGTCCCAGATGCACGGTGGCGCTGTCGCCCTCGACCGACACGACCTCGCATTGGAACATGTTGGCTTCGCCGATGAAGTCGGCCACGAAAGCATTCGCGGGCTGCTCGTAGAGGTCGCGTGGCGTGCCGTCTTGGGCAATCACCGCATTGTTCATGACAATGATGCGATCGGAGACGGCGAGCGCTTCCTCCTGGTCGTGGGTGACATAGACGACCGTCAGGCCGAGTTTCTGCTGAATCTCGCGGATTTCCTCGCGCACGCGCCGGCGGAGCTTCGCATCCAGGTTCGACAAAGGCTCATCGAAGAGCAGCACCTGCGGCTCCAGGACCAGCGCCCGCGCCACCGCGACACGCTGTTGCTGTCCGCCCGAAAGCTGGCTCGGCAGGCGGTCGCCGAAATTGGAGAGGCCGACCAGTTCAAGCCCGGCTCTGGCCCTCTCGGCCGTCTCCTTCCTGCCGAATCCGGAAAAGCCCAGGCCGTATTCGACGTTCTGGGTCACGGTCATGTGCGGGAAAAGCGCGTAGGATTGAAACACCATGGAGACATCACGATCAGTGGCCGGCAGCCGGGTGACGTCGGCGCCCCCGATCAGGATCTGGCCGCTCGTTACCATTTCCAGTCCGGCTATCATGCGCAAGGTGGTCGTCTTGCCGCAGCCCGACGGTCCAAGCAGGGTGACCAGCTTCCCGGCCTCGATGAACAGCGAGATGTCGTTGACGGCGGGCGCCTTGCTCTTGCCGTAGATCTTGGTGACATTCCTGAATTCGACTGAGGCGGCATTGCCGCGAATTTCGGCCATCATGCGCCTCCCGAGATCGCCGGCTGTGGACGCGCCACGACCGCCTGGCTGACATTGGTGCGCGACTGCGCCAGATCGCCGTCGAGACCGCGCCGGCCGATCATGCGGCTGCCAACGGCAAGCTGCACCAGACCGATCACCGCCAGCATGACGCCGATAAGGACGGCGGAATAAGCGATGGCGACGCCATATTCGTTATTCTCGACGCGGCCGACGATATAGCTGGTCGACATGTCATACTGGGCGCTGACCAAGAAGATGATGGCGCTGATGGCGGTCATGGCGCGAACGAAGGAATAGACCAGCGCGGCAAGGATGGCCGGCCGCAGCAGCGGCAGCACCACTTTGCGGAAGGTCTGCCAGGAGTTGGCTCCCAAAGTGAGGGACGACTCGTCGAGGCTGCGGTCGATCTGCGACATCGACGCGACACCGGCGCGGACCCCAACCGGCATGTTGCGGAAGATGAAGGAGAGCACCAGGATAATGCCCGTGCCGGTGAGCTCGATCGGCGGCACATTGAACGCAATCACGTAGGAGACGCCGATCACAGTGCCGGGAATGGCGAAGGACAGCATCGTCGCGAATTCGAAGGTGTCCTTGCCGGCAAAATTCTGGCGGACCAGCAAATAGGCGGTCAAGAGTCCGATGGCCGCGGTCAGCGGCGCGGAGATCATCGCTATTTCCATGGTCGTCCAAAAAGAACTCCAGGCCGAGCCGCGCCAGTGGATGCCGAACTCGTTCCAGCCGATGGAGAACGCCGTCACGTAGTGTTCAAAAGTCAGAGAGAAATCCACCCCCCACAGCTTGACGAAGCTGCCGTAGAAGATCGTCACGTAAATCAGCAAGGTAAACAGCGTCCAGACGGCGGCGACCGCGAAGACGACTCTGCGCAATTTTGCCGGCAGATGCGAGTGAACGCCGGCGTCGCCTTTGCCGGAGACGGTCGTGTAGGACTTCTTCCCAAGCCAGAATCGCTGGGCGTAGAATGCCCCGAGCGTGAAGAACAGGAGCACGAGGGCGAGGATCGCCGCCTGCGCCTGGTCGTATTGCGCGCCGACGATGGCGAAGAAGATCTCGGTGGACAGCACATCGAAATTGCCGCCGAGCACCAGCGGATTGCCGAAATCAGCCATGCTCTCGATAAAGCCGAGCAGAAAGGCATTGGCCAGACCCGGTCGCATCAACGGCAGGGAGATGGTGATGAATGTCTGCCAGCGATTGGCGCGCAGGGTCTGCGCGGCCTCCTCCATGGATGGGCTGACACCCTCGACCACACCGATCATCACCAGAAAAGCGATCGGCGTGAAAGCGAGCACCTGGGCGATCAGCAGGCCAGGCAGGCCGTAGACCCATCGCGTCGGTTGGACGCCGATCAGCTCGGCGAAACCCAGATTGATGGCGCCCGAGAGGCCGAACAGAAGGATGATGGCGAGGCCGATGACGAAGGGTGGTGTGATGATCGGCAGCACGGTCAGCGCGCGCAACAGCGCGCCGTAGCGAAAGCCGGTACGGGTCACCACCAGGGCAAAGACAAGGCCGAGCGCGGTGGTCGTCACGCCGACGAGCACGGCGAGAAGGAGCGAATTCCAGGCGACGCCGCAGCGCGGGCCACCGGTGAGGCAGCCGAGGCTCCAGAGCCGGTCGCTGGAGAGTTTCGCGAGAAAGACGGGAAGCGAATAGTCGCCCTCTTGCGTGAGCAGCGCGCTCCCCAGCATTTGACCGATCGGCATGAAGATGAAGATGGCGACAACAGCGACAACGAAGCCGATCGAGCCGGCGACGAATTCGTCGCCGGCCACCGCGCCGCGAGCCGCAAGCCCGAGGGTGAACAGGAACAGGAACGCGCAGCCTACCAGCAGTGTGCCCCAGCCCATGCCAAACTGGCGGTCGTCAAGCTCGCCAAAGAGCGAGTTCAGCCATTGCCACTGGAAGCCACGCAGGCCAATGCCGAAGCCTTGAAGCAGGAAATAGGCGCCGCCGGTCGCGCCGACGGCGATCAGCAAATAGCCAAAGAAAGGGTCGGACTTGCGCCGCCCCCATAGCAGGAGCGGCGCGAGAAGCAGCGGGCCGAGGGGTGCGAGCCAGAGTTTGTCGCCTTGCAGCACAAGGAAAAGCGCCGGCGCGACGTCATCGTCAAGCGGATAGCCGTCCAGCAGCCAGGACAGGGTGAAGAGATTGCTGTCCATCCCGTACCAAGGCAGCAGCGCATAGCCGAGCAAGCCGACTGCCGTCCACAGGACGACGGTCGGGTGAAGCGCGCTCGTGGCAGTGCGGACGCGCATGATCACTGCGGCAGGGTCGAGACCTCCGTATCCCACTTCTGCAGCAGGCGCTTGCGCTCGGCGCTCGATCCATACTGCTTGAAATCGTAGTCGATGAGCTTGATGGTCGACAGGTCGGGCGACAGTTCGGACGCGGTGGCGTTCTTGTTCGACGGCAACTGGAACGACTTCACGTCCTTGGCCTTCGACTGCATCTCTGCGGTCAGCGCCCAGTCGTAGAACTGCTTCGCTGCTTCCGGGTTGCGGGCGCCCTTGATCAGCGACATCGAGCCGATCTCATAGCCGGTGCCTTCGCAAGGCGCCACCGTGACGATCGGGAAGCCGGCTGCCGTCTGCGTCACCGCATCATGCATGAAAACGATGCCGATGGTCGTTTCGCCGAGACCCGCGGCCTTAATCGGAGCGGAGCCGGACTTGGTGTACTGGTTGATGTTGGCGTGGAGCGCCTTCAGGTACTCAAAACCCTTGTCCTCGCCCATCAGCTGAACCATCGTCGCGAGCATTGTATAGGCGGTGCCCGATGAGTTTGGGTTGGCCATCTGGATGTGGCCCTTGTATTCCGGCTTGGTCAGGTCGGCCCAGCATTTCGGCTCCGGCAGGTTGCTCTTGGCCAACAGATCCTTGTTGTAGCCGAAGCCGAGCGCACCGGAGTAAACGCCGATCGTCTTGTTGTTGGCGGCTTCCGCCTGCTTGATCGCCCAATCGTGCAGTTCGCCGCGCTTCGGGGACGTATATTCCTCGGTCAGTCCTTCCTCGGCGGCCTGGAGATGAGGATCGCCGGTGCCGCCCCACCAAACGTCGCCCTTTGGGTTTCCGGCCTCGGCGCGCATCTGGGCATATGTCTCGCCTGAGCTCTTGCGGGTCATGTCGACGGTGATGCCGGTCTTTTCCTCGAAGCTGGTCTTGATTTGCTGGCACCAGGCCTCGTCGGCGGCGCAATAGAGGGTGAGGCTGTCGGCGTAAGCCGAGCTGGCGGCGGAGACGAGCATTACTGCCGTTGCCGCCAGACGGACACAGGTCTTTTTCATGTGCGAATTTCCTCCCATTATTTCGCCGCTAACAAGTATCAAGCATTGCTGCGGCGGCGACCAGATTGGGAGCTTTTGCGCCGATTTGCAAATCGAGTCGGCGGCGGCTGGAACAGGGCTGTCCATATATTCTCCCGCAACGGACCGTCCAATCCAGAGTGGTTCGAGCTTTTTCACGGGGTGGTAGCGTTCGGTTCTGGTCTGCTGCATTCTTCGGCTGAGATAACGGCATGATGGATCCCAGGGCTGCGCCGCGTCGCCTCGCTCCTTGCGCCGCCCGGGATGACGAAGTGGAGGGGTGTTTCGGCTAGTCCGCAAGGTTTGCGATGCCACCGACCGGAATTGTCGACGTCCGCTGCCGATCAATCTCGTTCGATCCGAAATGATCCTGACGCGAACTGACAGCGTTGGCTGATCGCTCAGCTAGTGAGCAAGTTGCTTGTAGAAAAAGAGCCAAAGCCTCGCTCGCTTGTTTTGCGCTTGAAGACGGGCGTCTGTCGATTTGAGTTGTGTTTGACACGGGGGCAACATGGCAATAGCGTGTTGGTATCAAAGGTATGCCAAGTGATTGGTGTTCAGATCAAGCAGCGGAAGCTTTCGGACGAGGTTGCAGAACACCTCGAGCGGATGATCCGCAAGGGAGAACTGGCCGAAGCCGAGCGGCTGCCGTCGGAACGGGAACTCATGCGGCAATTCGGGGTCGGGCGCCCCTCAATCCGTGAGGCGCTGCTGCATCTGAGCAAGATGGGCCTTGTCGAGGTGAGGTCCGGTGAGCGTGCCCGCGTCACCCGCCCCACACCCCAATTCGTACTTGACGCCCTCTCAGGCCCGGCGCGACACATGATTTCGGCCCCGGGCGGGGTTCAGGACTTCCAGAGCGCACGTTTGTTTTTCGAGGTCGGGCTTGCCCGCAACGCCGCTGTGAATGCCACGCCAGAGGACATTGAAAGCCTCAAGGCGGCGCTAGAGATGAACCGGCAGTCGATCGGCGACCTCACGCGCTTCGAACGCACTGACGTGGACTTCCATTACGTGCTGGCGGTGATCACCCGCAATCGGATCTTCACAGCTGTCCATGCGGCGTTGGCCGAATGGCTGCTCGAACAGCGGCGGACGACTTTGGCCGAAGGTGAAGACCGCAAGGCCTACGAGGCCCACCGAAAGATTTTCGAGGCGATCGCCGCGCGCGATCCGGACGGGTCCGAAGCGGCGATGCGCAGGCATCTGGAATATGTGTCGAGGCGCTATCTGGAAATCGCGAGGCCCATGTGATGACCAGCTTCGTCGTCTGGGTCGATTTCCGCCTCAAGCCGGGCGCCCGAGACAGCTTCCGAAAGCTCGTTGACGCCAATGCGACCGCGTCGGTACGCAACGAGGTCGGCTGCCGCCGCTTTGACGTGACGGAGGCGCGCGGCGAACCGGACCGGCTCGTGCTCTACGAGATTTATGACAGCGAGGCCGCTTTCGACGAACACTGCCGGACGGCGCATTTCGATGAATTCAACACGCAAAGCGCGCCGCTCGTTGACACCAAATTGGTGACGATCTGCGACCTCGTTCTCGAGGCAACGCCTTGAACAAAGCATAATTGGATTGCGCCCTTCGGGGCGAAGGGGAGGGAAGCGCATGTTAGAGTCTAGTCTCAAGGGGTTGGCTGCGCACCGACGGGTTAAGCTCGGCACGCTCGTCGCCGAATTCGCGACGCCGGGAATCGGGCACATTCTGAAATCCGCCGGCTGCGATTTCGTCTTCTTCGATATGGAGCATTCGGGCTTCAGCCTGGAAACGGTGAAGAGCGCGATCCGCTATTTCGAGGCAGCCGACCTGCCCGTCATGGTGCGTGTGCCGTCGCAGGACTATCATTTCCTCGCCCGCGCCATGGACATGGGGGCTGAAGGGCTGATCGCGCCGATGGTGAGTACGGTCGAACAGGCGCAGCACATCATCAACTCGATGAAGTATCATCCTGCTGGCGCTCGCGGCGTAGCGCTACAGATCGCGCATGACCGCTACCGTCCGGGCTCGGTCACAGATAAATTCGAAACGGCCAACCAGCGCTCGGTGTTCATCTGCCTGATCGAGACCGCCGACGGCGTCAAGAACATCGACGGCATCGCGGGACTGGACGGGGTCGACTGTCTGTGGGTCGGACATTTCGATCTGTCGGTCTCACTCGGCGTTCCCGGCGACTTCGCCCATCCCACCTTCACCGCGGCGATGGACAAGATCGTTGCCGCCGCCAAGACGCACAACAAATCGCTTGGACGCCTGGTACCCAGCGTCCAGCAGGGTCACGATTTCTACGCGCAAGGCTTCGATTTCATCTGTTATTCGGGTGACGTCTGGGTCCTGCACGATGCGATGGCCGACGCGGTCTCAAAGATCCGGGCCGGGTGCGAGTGAGGCGGAGGAGACGATGGCCAACGCAATGTTCAGGGTGGCGCTCTCCGGTGATTTTCGCAAGCCGGACGGCGCGCCGACCTATCCCGACTTCGACCTGGAGCCGCTGCGCAATGCGCCCGGCATCGAGATGGCGTTCCTGGAATCGAACAATCCGCTGCGCGGCGATCAGCTTGAGGACTTCGATGCACTGATCCTGCTCACCCATCGCTTCGATGCGACCAGTGTCCCGAAGAGCGGCCGACTGGCCGTCGTTGCCCGTTTCGGAGTCGGCTACGATACCGTCGACGTCGAGGCCTGCACCGCCGCCGGCATCGCCCTTGTCATCACGCCCGACGGGGTGCGGCGGCCGGTCGCCGTATCCGTCATCACCTTCATGTTGGCACTGACCGGCAAACTGCTCACCAAGGACGCGCTGACCCGCAAGGGGCCTGCCGGGTTCAATCAGCGTTCGGATCATATGGGCGTTGGTCTCGTCGGGCGTACGTTGGGGGCGCTCGGCATCGGCAATATAGGCGCCGAGGTCTTTCGCTTGGCCAAGCCCTTCGATATGAATTTCATCGCCCATGACCCATTCGCCGACAGCAAAGTCGCTGCCGAACTGGGCATCGAACTGGTCGAGCTGGAGGATCTGTTCCGCCGCGCCGATGTGCTGTCGGTGAACTGCCCGCTAACGCCTCAGACCCACCACATCGTCAATGCCGAGCGGCTCGCGCTGATGAAGCGGACGGCTTACCTGATCAACACCGCGCGCGGTCCGATCGTCGACCAGGTGGCGCTGACGAAAGTGCTGCAGGAGCGCCGCATCGCCGGCGCGGGGCTCGATGTGCTGGAGCAGGAGCCGCCGGATGCCGACGACCCGATCCTCAAGCTCGACAACGTTATCCTGACGCCGCACGCGCTCTGCTGGACCGACCAGTGTTTTGCCGGAAACGGTGCTGCGGACGTCAAAGCGGTCATCGAGGTGCAGCACGGCCGCGAGCCGCGCGGCGTGGTCAATCGCGAGGTGCTTTCAAGCGAGGCATGGAAGAATCGGCTGGCCGGTTTCGCCGCCCGCTTCGGGACATAGGAGTACGAGCATTCGGCGCGCCGCCGCGCCTTCGCGGCGGCTTCACGAGAGGAATGCTCGACCGCCGCGCCCGCGGACGAGTGAAGGCAAACGAAAATGGGAGGACCAAGTTCTATGAACGATCATGAAAAACGTGACTTTCAGGCAGGCCTCGAAGCAGAGGTCGACGCCTTTATGCGCGGCGAAACCACCCGCCGAACTTTCATAACCCGCTTCGGCCAGATGACCGGCATGCTGGCGGCGTCCGGACCGATCCTCGCCATGATGACGGATTGGGCGCTGGCGCAGCAGAAGCTCGAACTGGCAGACGCCGCTTCACCGCTCGGCCAGGCGCAGGCGGCGGCCATGAAGGCGTCGATGGAAGGCCCGGCGGATGGTTCCGCCTTCCGCGCCGTCGAGGCGGCCAAGGCGCATTCGGGCGTCACGCTGAACATGACCTACGAGGCAGGCCTGCAGGCTCTCGACCCGCGCAATTTCAGTGGACCGATGTGGGAGCAGCTTACGGGCATGAAGTCGAACGTGGTCGAACTGTCGAACCCGGACCAGTACTCCAAGGCCGTTGCCGAGCACATTGCCGGCTCAGGCGCCTATGACGTCCTCGACATCTCGCCAGCCTGGACGCCGTCGCTGGCCGATGGCGGCGTCATCGCACCTCTCGACGATTACATCGCCAAATACATGAACCCGGCCGACCTCGAGGACTATCATCCGCTCTACAAGGCGCTGCCGACCTACAAGGGCAAGATCTGGGGCTTCTTCGACGACGGCGACATGTTCGCTCTCTACTACCGCAAGGACATCTTCGAGGATCCGAAGATGGTGGAGGCCTACCAGGCCAAGTTCAACGCCAAGCTGGCGCCGCCGAAGACCTGGGAGGAATATGCCCAGATCGCCCAGTTCATCACCGACCAGATGGCGCCGAACGTTTATGGCGCTGGCCATTTCCGCAAGGCGGGCAGTCCCGGCAACCAGTTCGACTTTCTGCAGCAGTACCGCGCCAACGGTGGAAAACTGTTCGGCGACGACATGAAGGCCGGCTTGGTTTCGGATGCCGGCGTGAAGACGCTGCAGAACATGATTGCAGCCAATGCGGCGTCGATTCCCGGCAACAATGAACTCGACGCCGTCTCGCTGTGGGCGGCGTTCCTGACCGGCAAGGTAGCGATGATCTACTCCTGGCCGCCGTCTGGCCGCATGGCCGCGAACTATTCGCAGTCGGCCACCGCAATCAACTTCATCCCGCAATCGCAGATCGCCGGCAAGGTCGGCTACGCGGTCGTGCCCGGCAATCCTGAACATGCGACCGGCTACAACAAGGCGCTGTCGGCGGATTCGGCGAACCCCGAAGCGGCCTACCTTTTCATGCAATGGGCCTGCTCGCCACCCGTCTCGCTTGCGCGCTGCATGCTGCCCTACGCCCTGCGCGATCCCTACCGCATCTCCCACTTCAAATCCGAGCTTTACGGCGCGCTGTTCCCGAGCGCCAAGGAGTATCTGAGCAATCTTAACAACTCGGCCAATGTCGGCCTCCTCGACCCGATCATGCCAGGCGCGCAGGACTATTTCCTGAGCATCGACCGCATGTGCACAGCTGTGTGGGCCGGTGCGGATCCGAAGGCGTCGCTAGAAACAGCGGCGGCCGAGTGGAATGAGACGACCGACCGGCTCGGCGTGGATTCGCAGAAGGCATTCTACACCGAGTTCCTGAAACTGCCGGGCGCTACTGCCGACAACACGGTGGAGAAGCTCGGCATGGCGGTCACCCTCTGAGTTCGGCCTGCCTCAGGGACGCCGGCCGGCATTCTTGACCAAAATCGGTGTTGCGGGCGCTTGGTCCGCAACACCTCGTCGCAACCGCCAGGCAGGTTTTGGGATGTAATCGATGCAGCATACCGCAACCATCAGTCGCTTGAAGGCCGCCGGCGCCCCGCCACGGCTGTCGGGCTTCGCAAATTGGGCGGACCGCCACTTCAAATGGCTGCTGGTGGCGCCAGCAGTACTGCTGATCCTGGCGCTCTCGGTCTATCCGCTGCTGTTCTCGCTGGTCGTGTCTTTCATCAACTATGATTTCCAGGTGCCGGGCCACGCCTTTGTCGGATTGAAGAATTTCGAGCGCGTCGTGTTCGATCCCGTCGCGCGCTGGTCGCTTTTGCTGACAGCGTGGCTGTCGGGGATTAGCGTCGCTATCGAATTCGTTCTCGGACTTCTCGTGGCGCTGACCATGGTTCGCAGCTTTCCGGGCCGCGGCGTGATCATGTCGATCCTGATCGTGCCGCTGTTCATCAGCCCGGTCATCGTCGGCCAGGCCTGGACGCTGCTGCTGCAGCGGCCGTTCGGGCCGACCAACTACATCTTGACGCAACTTCTGGGGCAGGAGGTGACGATCGGCTGGATGACCGAATCGCCATGGCTCTATGTTTCGCTGATCATCGCCGATGTCTGGCAGTGGACACCGTTCATGTTCGTCATCCTGCTCGCCGGGCTTACCGCCATTCCCCCGAACCTTTACGAGGCGGCGGAACTCGACGGGGTCAATGCCTGGCAAGCGTTCTGGGCGATAACCCTGCCGCATCTTGCGCCAATGATGCTGCTGGCGCTGACCTTTCGGCTGCTCGATGCAATCCGCATGTTCGATACTATTTTCATCATGACCGGCGGCGGGCCAGGCACGCGGACCTACACCGCTTCCTACTATCTCTACACGGTCGGCTTCACCCAATTCCATCTGTCGCAGGCGACCGCCGGAAGCTGGTTGTTCCTGATCTTCACCGCGCTCGTGGTAATGCTGCTGGTGCGACGGCTTTTGAAGACGGAGCCGGTCTGATGGCGGCCGTCGCGCCTGTCCGTCGCCCGAAACGCCGGTCGATACCGGTCGGCCGCATCCTGCTGCTCGGCTTCTTCCTGGTCTTCGTGTTGTGGCCGCTCTACTGGATGTTCAACACCTCGATCAAGCCGAGCGACGACTATCTCACCGTGCCGCCCGTCTGGTTCCCAACCGCACCCACCCTTGTCCACTATGAAGCTGCGCTGTTCGCCTATCGCGGCCTCGACGGGCTGATCAACAGCCTGATCATCTCGCTGTCGGCAACGGTGCTCTCGGCCCTGTTCGGCACGCTGATGGCCTACAGCCTGGCGCGCTACAACACCGGCGGCCAGCATCTGTCGTTCTGGGTGCTGTCACAGCGCTTCCTGCCGCCCATCGGCATCGTGCTGCCGGTGTTCCTGATCTACCGCGGCGTTGGCCTCTACGACACGCATATTGGCCTGATCATCGCCTATACGGTGTTCACGCTGCCGGTGTCGGTATGGATGATGTTCGCTTATTTCCGCGGCATGCCGAAATCGATGGAGGAGGCGGCCCTTGTCGACGGCTGCACGCGGTGGGAGGCGTTCTGGCGCGTCGCAGTGCCGCTCGCCGCGCCAGGCATCGTCGCGGCGGCGGTCTTCGCCTTCATCGCCTGCTGGACGGAGTTCTTCTTCGCGCTGATTCTGACCAGCCGCACTGCTTTCACGCTGCCAACGGTGTTTCGCGCCTTCATCGGTTTCCAGGGCGCGCAATATGGCGAGGCGGCAGCCCTGGCCATCGTCTCCCTCGTACCGTCGATCGCGCTGGGAGTACTTGCCCAACGACATCTCGTGCGCGGGCTCACGCTCGGCGCTGTTCGCGGATAGAAAGGGTCGGCATGGCCGAAGTCAGGATCACCGGCTTGCACAAGCGCTACGGCGCCTTCCATGCCGTGCGCGGCATAGACCTGGACATTCGCGACGGCGAGTTCACCGTGCTGGTCGGCCCGTCCGGCTGTGGCAAGAGTACGCTGCTGAGGACCATTGCAGGGCTGGAGGAGAGTTCGGAAGGCACGATCGAGATCGGCGGCGAAGTGGTCAACGATTTCCGACCGCGCGACCGTGACGTGGCGATGGTGTTCCAGGACTATGCGCTTTATCCCCACATGAACGTGGCGAAAAACATTGGCTTCGGCCTAAAGGCGCGAAAAATGCCGAAATCGGAGGTGGAGACGCGCGTCGCCGAGGCGGCGCGCATGCTTGGCATCACCCCGCTGCTCGGGCGCTTTCCGCGCCAATTGTCCGGCGGGCAGCGCCAGCGGGTCGCCATCGGCCGCGCCATTGTCCGCAGCCCGCGCATTTTCCTGTTCGACGAGCCGCTGTCCAACCTCGACGCGCAGCTTCGCGACGAGATGCGCGGCGAGATCAAGCGCCTTCACCAGGACATTGCGACAACGATGATCTACGTCACCCATGACCAGATCGAAGCGATGACTCTGGCTGACCGCATCGTGCTGATGCGCGACGGAATGATCGAGCAGCAGGGCGCGCCGCTCGAGCTGTTCGAGCGCCCCGCCTCGACCTTCGTCGCTGGCTTTCTCGGTTCGCCGCGGATGAGCTTCCTGCCGGGCACGCTGAAGTTGGACGGCAGCGCTGCCGCCATCCGGCTCTCCGAGGCGCTGCTTCCGGTCGCCCGCGGCCGGAGCCTGAATGGCGCCATTGACGGACAGGCGGTGCTGCTTGGACTGCGGCCAGAACATCTGACGCGCGCGCATGCTGCGACACCTGCGCAGGGCACGTTTCGCTACGACGCAACGATCGACCTGCTGCAGCCGACCGGCTCGCGCAGCTATGCGACCTTCCGCCTGGCCGGCGCGCCGGTGATGGCGGAACTGCAGGCGCACGACGTCAGTCGTCCCGGCGAGAGACTGCCGATCGACATCAACATGAACCGGGCCTCGATTTTCGACGCCAAGACCGAGAGAGCGATTTGACCACGGCAGCACCTCGAGCAATCCGCTTGTGTGGGACCGAACAGGTCGATCCGCAGTTGCGGACACTGCGCGCGGGACCCTTGTCGGTCGAGTTTGACAATGGGGCGATACGCTATGTGCGGATCGGCGGGGTCGAGGTTCTGCGCGGGATTTCATTTCTCGTACGGGACGAGAACTGGGGAACCGAGACGCCCGTTCTCGATGACCTTCAGATCGATGAAAAGCCGGATGCGTTCAGCGTCGCCTATCGTGGAACATGCGCCGGTGCGTGCGGTCGGCTGGTCTACCAGGCGCGGATCGCAGGCGGGAGCGACGGTGCGCTGTCGTTTGTGGTGGAGGCGGAGCCCGAAACTGACGTATTGACCAACAGAACCGGCTTCGTCGTGCTGCATCCGATCGAGGGTTTGGCCGGCAAGCCGGTAAAGGTGCTGCACGAGGACGGTCGCGAAAAACTCTCGCTTTTTCCGGACTACATCGATCCTAGGTGTCCGTTCACCGACATTCGCGCGCTTTCGCACGAGATCGTGCCTGGAATCTGGGCCACGTGCACCATGGAAGGTGACGCCTTTGAAATGGAGGACCAGCGCAATTGGTCCGACGCCTCCTACAAAACCTATGTCCGTCCCCTGCGTCGCCCGTGGCCCTACAGATTGCCGAAAGGCGAGAAATTCACGCAGGCCGTCCGACTTCAGCTGTTGGGAACGCTCCCTGCCGGGTCTTCCAAAAACCCCGATCCATCCATCAACCTGACGATTGGCAGAGCCATCGGTCGAGTGCCCCGCATTGGCATCGGCGTCGCTGCCGACGAGGCGAAGCACGCGTTTGAAGTCGCCGAGCTCATTCGACCATTGGCTCCGCAGTGGGTGGTCTGCCAAGTCGATCTCCGGTTCGGGCACGGCCAGGATGAACTTGAAGGTTACACCGCCCTGGCACAGTTGACCGGCGCTGGCGTCGTACTTGAGATCATCACCAAGGGCACGCTTGATCCTTTCGGCGAATTGGCGCCTCTCGCGGATGCTGTCCAAAGCCTTCGCCTCAATCCAGAAGCTGTCTCCGTCTTTCCGGCGCAGGACATGAAGTCGGTGCAGCCGGGAGCACCGTGGCCGGCGATGCCCACCTTCGAGCAAAACTACGCCGCCGCCCGCCGGGCTTTCCCCGGGGTGCCGCTGGGCGGCGGCATGGCCGCATACTTCACCGAGCTAAACCGCAAGCGTCCGCCAACCGGAGCGCTCGACTACGCAACCTTCACCACCTGTCCTAACGTGCACGCAGCAGATGATGTCTCCGTAATGGAGACGCTTCAGGCTATCCCCCATCTGATCCGCTCTACCCGTGCTTTCATGGGCGACCGCTTGCCCCTGCGTATAGGTCCCAGTCAGCTAGGCTGCCGCGAGAACCCCTACGGCAAGTCCACTGCGCCGAATGAAGCGAACGGTCGCGTCTGTCTGAGCCGCATCGATCCTCGGCAGCGCGGCCTGTTCAATGCGGCTTGGACAGTCGGCTATTTCGCGGCCTGCGCGCGCGAGGGAATCGAGGCCGTCGCATTCGGCGACTTCACCGGCCCGTTCGGATACGTCTACAGGAAGGCCGATTTCGTGCAGCCGTGGTTTGACGAACAGGATGGCCGAATGGTGTATCCCGCTTTCCATGTCATGGCAGGCCTCTCAAAACTCAGTGGGGCCACCCTGCTGTCCGTGGCAACTTCCGGAGCTGACAGCATCGCGGCGATCGCGGCCGAAAAAGACGGGCGCACGACGCTGTGGCTCTCGAATCTTACTGCCAAAAAGCAATCAGTGCAGCTTTCGGATACGCCGAACAGCGCCCGCATTGCTCTTCTTGCTGCCGACCAGTTCGAGCGGGCGGCAGCCGATCCGAACTTCATGGAAAGTCCCGGAAGACGGTTGGATGACCAATTCATCTCTCTTGACGCCTACGCCGTGGCGCGAGTCGATCTCCACCGTTCGTCTTCGACATAGCCCGGTGGACGGTAGATTGGTGGGGTTGATGTAGCGGAGAACAGAGTCAACGTCCGCTCTTGCGTTCAGTGTCGGATGCCCGTTATGGCGCTCTTTGCTAGTTCCCGCCGACCAGTTCAAGCAGCAAGGTTCTCGGCCATTGGCGGCAGCCAGTCTGATTTGAGTTTGAGCCCAATCTTCGAAACGCTGCCCTCAAAATTTTGAATGGCGCCAGCGCCCCGGGCATGCGGCGGGAGCACCGTCGCGCCACGCCACGCGGTTCAACGCGCCGAGGGGATAATAGCGTCACACTTGTTACTCCCACTGGTCGTTTTCCGGTGCCAAACTATTTTAGGCCCAACAACCAGCGATGGGCAGCGAATGAGCCGCGCTTCAGCGACGAGGCGCGCGCCCAGATCAGGAGGAAGCCATGACTTCAGTAGCCGAGAGCGAACGGAAAAGCGGACAGACTGCCATGCGCACGCCACCGGTGGTGTCGCCGCAGGAGTGGGAAGCGGCCCACGAGCAGCTGCTCGTGAAGGAAAAGGCCCAGACCCGCGCCCGTGACGCGCTGGCCGCCGAGCGGCGGCGGATGCCGTGGATGGCGGTGGAGAAGAATTATGCGTTCGAGGGGCCCGACGGGAAGGTGAGCCTGCTCGACCTGTTCGACGGCCGGCGTCAGCTGATCGTCTACCGCGCCTTCTTCGAGCCGGGAGTGTTCGGCTGGCCCGACCATGCCTGCCGCGGCTGCTCCATGGTGGCCGACCAGGTTGCCCACCTCGCCCATCTGAACGCCCGTGACATCACCCTCGTCTTCGTCTCGCGTGCGCCGCAGGCGGATATCGCGCGGTTGAAGGCGCGGATGGGCTGGGAGATACCATGGTTCACCCTCACCGACAGCTTCGACGCCGATTTCGGCGTCGACGAGTGGCACGGCCACAACGTGTTCATCCGCGACGGCGATCGCGTGTTCCGCACCTACTTCATCAACAACCGCGGCGACGAGCAGATGGGCGGCACCTGGAACTATCTCGACATCACGCCGCTGGGCCGGCAGGAGGTCTGGGAGGACTCGCCCGAAGGCTATCCCCAGACCCCGGCCTACAAGTGGTGGAACTGGCACGACAGCTACGCCGCGGATCCGGCAGCCGACAAGAAGTGGGCCGAGGTTTCGGAGGCCGGAGAGGCGGCGTTCCGGGAGGCGAGCACGAAGCAATGAGCCAGACCTGATCCGCTGAGATAGACGGCGGCGGCGTCGAAACGCAGGAATCCTGTTCCCAGCGGCGCTGGCGCGGCGGCTCATGAGCGATCCCTGCGCTGTTGCCGTGTTGTTCCCCCAACCGGACAACCTCGGAGGGCGTCCGGCGGTAGTGCTGGATCAAGTCAATTGATCACGGCCGATTCACGCTGTTCGTCAGCCCATTGACGTACATGACCAGGTTCAGCGGATCGAACCTGAGGCCGTGGAACTTGGCCGCGAAGCGCCCGCCGCGGTCGATCACGTGCGTCACCAAGCCATGCATCTGCTGGCCGCCTTCGAGCGGATCGAAACGGACGTTGTATTGCTCGGACAGCTTGCGCGTCGCATCCTCCGCCTGCCCTTCGCGGGTGGTCAGGAAGGTCCAGTTGCGCGGGTCGAGCCCGTGCGCTTCGCCGTATCCCTTCATGACCTCGGGCGTGTCTGACTTCGGGTCTGTCGTCACCGTCAGGAACTGCACCACGTCCTTCATGGGCGTTTCGTTGACCATCGCCTGGACGCGGGCGATCAGGTCGGAGTGCAGCGGACAGACGTCGGTGCAACTCGCGAACATGAAATTGAGTACAACGACCTTGTCGGCGAAGTCCGAGAGGCGGACCGGATTGCCTTCGTCGTCGGCCAGATCGAATCCCGGCGCTGCGGGAGCGTCGATCGCCTGGAAATACTTCTCTCGCTGCCCATAAGCCTGTCGAGATCGGCGCCCGGATGATGGGCAAATGCGGGAAGCGCGAGGACAGACGTGACGGCCATCGCGGCGAGAAGTGTTTTTCTGTTCATCTCCGTTCTCCGGTTTGGTCGAGTTCTCGTACGATGATCCCTTCGAAGAAGGAAACCATCTCGGGGGTGTCCCATTCGGCGGGTCCGGCGAGTCGCGCGAGCTCGTTTCCGTCGGGGCCGATCAGAAGCGTGGCTGGCAGGCCGAACAGTCCCAAAGCGCGGATCGCAGTCCCGTCCTGGTCGATGAAGACGGGGAGTTTGACCCCGATCTCGTCGAAGAACTTCCGGACTGCGCCGGCTCCCGCTCGGCCCACCGAAAGGGCGACGACATCGAATCCCTCGCCGCCGAGCCGCCCCTGAAGGCGGTTGAGCGTGGGCATTTCGGCCCGGCAGGGCGCACACCAGGTCGCCCAGACGTTGAGCAGCACCATCTTGCCGCGCCAATCGTCGAGAGATTGCGGCTCTCCCGCCTCGTCGGCGAGGATGAGCTCGGGCAAGGGCTGCGGCTCCTCGTGCAGCGGCATCACTGTCGGTTCCTGCGCGTGCGCGTTGCCCACGGCCACAACGACGGTAAGTATCAGCGCCGACGGGATCGTCTTCACTGCGTCTTTTCCTGCTCGCGGCGGCTCATCTCCGACTGGTAGGCGCGCTCCCGCTCCGGCCATGTGCTCTTGATGAAGGCGAGAACGGCGCGGATCTCCTCGTCGCTCAAAATGTCCTCGAATCCCGGCATGTCGCTAGCGTACCCGTTGCCCACCACGGCGGCTGGACCCTCTTTGGTGATCCGGAACAGCACCCCGTCCGGGTGGTGCCAGGTGTGCCCGGACGCATCGTGCGGCGGGGCGGGCATGCGTCCCGAGGGAAGCTGCCTCTTCCAGTCAGGCTGGCCTTCGAGGCTGGCCCCGTGGCAGGAAGCGCAGTTCGCGGAATAGAGCTGCCGTCCCCGCGCAATTGCCGCGGCCTCGCTTGCTCCGAACGACCAGATCAAGGCGAGGGCGGCAACTCCCAAGAGCGCCGCGAAGCCGAGGATAACAGCCTGCCTGCTCATTTGCGGCCGCTGAAGAACAGGTACTTCACCAAGGTCGCGACCGCGAGAACGAGCGCAACTGCGAGCAGGAGCCAGCCCACACCCATGCCCAGCATCATGCCGCCCATGCCTTCCATCATTCCGCCGTCCATCGTTGTCGGCTCCTTTTCCGCGTCTCGTTGCAGGCCTATTCCCGCGCGTATACGCCGCCCACGCTGCCAGACTTGGTGATCTCCAGCATCTCGAACGGCGCTTCCTTGGTGCCGCTCATTCCCGGCGAGCCCATTGGCATGCCGGGCAGCGTCACGCCCTTGATGTCGGGCCGCTCCGTGAGCAGCTTCTTGACCGTGCCGACGGGGACGTGGCCGCTGACGACGTAGCCGTCCACGAATGACAGGTGGCAGCCCTGGAATTCGTCCGCGATGCCTGCCTCGCGGCTCATCTCGGCGAGGTCGTGGGTGGCCTTGCTGGTGACGGTGAAGCCGTTCTCCCGCAGGTACTCGGCATAGCCTTCGCAGCAGCCGCACTGCGGGTTCTTGTAGAGGGTGACGTCCTTCTCGCCCGCGAGCGCCGGGACGGCAGCCCAGACGAAGGAAGCGAGGGCGACGGCATTCAGGATAGTACGCATTTTCGGTTCTCCTTTTGAGGGATTGGTCAGGCGACGCGGAAGACGCCCATCATCCCGGCGGCCTGGTGTTCGAGTATGTGGCAATGGAGCATCCAGTCGCCCGGATTGTCGGCAACGAGGGCGATCTCCACCCGCTCGCGCGGAGACATGAGCACCGTGTCCTGCCACTCGCGGTGCTTGCTCGGCTTGCCGTTCCGGGAGATCACCCGGAAGGAATGGCCGTGCAGGTGGATCGGATGATGCCAGGCCGTCGCGTTGGTCATCGCGATGGCATGGCTCTTGTCCCGCGCAAGCGTCAGCATCGGGTCCATGACGTGCCCTTCCGCCGCGATGCCGTTGATGAACCAGATGCCGCCGGAGTGCATCATGTTCATCATGCCGCCCATGCTGCCCATCATGCCGCCAACGGCGCCGGGGGAATGCTTGCGCGTGTCGCCCATGCTGCCGCCCATCTCCTGCATGACCATGGCTCCCATCATGCCGCCGTTGAAGGTGACCTCGTGCCGGACGGCCGATGCAAGGTCCGGCTCCGGCAGCGGGTTGGGCGGGAGGGCGACAGGCCAGTCGGGAGTCGCCTGCCTGAGCGGATTACCGGCATAGGCTAGGTCGACCAGGCGGTATTCGAGGCCCTCGTAGAAGCGGTCGATCACGGAAACCCGGCTTCCGGCGTCAGCCGTCATGTCGAGGATGAGGTCGGCGCGCATCGCGGGCCCGAGCACGACCAGCCCGCCTTCCGGCGCATGCGGCTCTACTGGCTGCCCGTCCAGCGCAATGACGGCAGGCTGATGGTTCCCGAAGTCGAGGCCGAAAATGCGGGCGTTGGCGGCGTTGATCAGCCGCAGCCGGATGCGTTCTCCCTTTCGCACCTGAAAGACATCCGGCACGCGGCCATTGATCGTGACCGTGTTTCCGACCCGGCCGTTGTGCATCATGTCATGGCGGTTGCCGAAGTCTTCCCGCATCTCGGCGGTTTTGGTCAGCCGCCAGTCGGACAGCACCCATGTGACTTCGCGGTCGACCCGGATGGGATCGGCTTCCTCCACGATCAGCGGGCCGTAGAGGCCTCTGCCGACCTGCTCGAAACTGCGATGGTGCGGATGGTACCAGAAGGTGCCTGCGTCGACGGCATCGAACTCGTAGGCAAAGGTCTCGCCGGGCCAGATCGGCGCCTGCGTGAGGTGCGGCACGCCGTCCATCGCGTTCGGGACTCGCAAACCGTGCCAGTGCACCGTCGTCTCTTCGTTGAGTTTGTTCTCGACCGCCACCCGCAGGTGTTCTCCCTGGCGGATGCGAATTTCCGGACCGGGCAGGCTGCCGTCATAGCACCAGATGGGGGTATCGCCATGCGGCTCTGGCGCGATCTGGGCGCGTCCCGGTCCGGCGCGGATCCGGAACTCGCGAAGGCCTGCGGCGTCGGATCGCGGTGGAAGCACCACGCCCGCCGAAACGGCGGCGGCCGATGCGAGGAAGGTTCGACGCGTCAGCGCCGGCACACGTGGATAGGGCATTGGATCAACCATTCCGGAATAGGCTTTTTTGACGCGCGGACGTAGCCGGGCGCGTCGACGGGTCGGTCGCGAGCGGATGCCGCGGCCGTGTCAGCTCAGGAAGGTGGTTCGGGGAGGATAGGGCTCGGGCGGACCGGTGCGGCCGTCGGACGGTTCTCCGGGAGGCAAGGATACGATACCGGCGAAATGCGGCAGCTCGGCCGCGGCAGGCGTGCAGATCGCGACAAGCGAGGTAACGCAGAACTGGTCGCATGCCGACGTCTCACCGTCATCGCCGGGACAGTCCTGGCAGTTGGGCATGTCGCCGTCCATCTCAGCCATCGACATCTTCAGGGACATGTCCGTCAAAGCCGCGGCATGCGCCGCCGTGCCGAGGGCGAAGGCCGCGAGGAAGACGACTGCGAGGATGCGGACGAACCTGCTCATTGGGTAGACAGTAGTCCTGGCTCTGCGCCGTGTCCAGATTCGGTCGCAGGTGAACCATGACCGCCGCAAACGGATGCCGACGGGAGGCGATTTGTTGCAGGCTGCCTTGGAATGTCTGACTAGGTTCCGGAAATGGTCTGGCGTGAGATTATAACCGCCTTTGGTGCCATTGCGCTGGCTTCTGGACCGCGGCGGCATTAAGCGGTTCCGAGTAGCCTAAGACGCGAAGTCCGCTAGTTATGATTCTAGAGTGGCCGGCCGGCGCGGATCATGGAGCGTGCAATTGCGAGCTGCGCCTCGACCTCGGCGTTTCCTTTTGCGGGAGCCGCGCCGCCTTCACTGAGTTGGAAGCGGCTGTGGAAGGGCCTCCAGCATGCCGGCGAGGCGCCCAAGGAGATGAAGAAGCGGCCGACGATGCAGTGGGTTAAGCCGGGTTCACTAGCGTCACGCACCGCTGTCACGCCAAGAACAATTCGCACTCCGAGTTCCTCGTGTCGTCAGGCAGTTATCCATCCGGCCCTAGGCTCAAAACCCAACGGAAGATCAGTTGACTTTGGGCCGCAACGCTCATCCTTGACTTGTTGGCCTACCTTTCCGACCAACTTTTGATAGGGAGGAAGCAATGGAAGCCGTCAATCGTAGATCCACATTTGCACTCGGTCTTACAGTAGCCGCGACGCCACTGATCGCTTGGGCGACCCCAGCAGCCGCACAGACTTACGGCCCCGATGAGGGCAAGGAGATCGGCCCCGGTGTCAGAGTTGTAGCGCTTGGTGAGCGGGCTTCGGTCATACCAGCTTATAAAACGGTCATGCTACGCGATGTTGTTATCCAACCCGGGGCGAAGACGCCGGACAACATGATGACGAACGACATGCTCTGCCACATGACTGAGGGAGAACTTTCGGTCGTTCACAACAAAGAAAAGTTCACAGTCAAGAAGGGCGATGTTTGGGCCTGCGCTAAAGGCGCTACTACAGAAGGCACCCAGAACACGAGCACTGCGGTCGCGATCATGCGGGTCATTGATGCCCGCATGAGGTAAGCGATGGGTGGAAGTGCGGCTATGGCTGCCCTAAAGAGATGCCCGAGCGCGTATCTGTCGTGGTGGGGAACGTCCAACGACGGGCCGCCTTCCATCCCGGTCATTGTCGATCACCGGCTGATTGAGTTTTGACCCTAGTCCCTCGACAGCTGCTTGATCTGTTTCCTGATTTCCTTGGAATCGCCGCGCGAAACGATGGCGATGATCGCCAGTTGTTCGGCCAGTTCGCGGCGGCGGCGCAGCCGGCGAACAGCAGATCTCCCCGCGTCCAGCCGGCCCCCAGCATGCAGTCGACGACCGCCTGAAAGCCAGGCTCCATCGCCTCCTGGGAGGACTCGCCCGAAGGCTATCCCCAGACCCCGGCCTACAAATGGTGGAACTGGCACGACAGCTACGCCGCGGATCCGGCAGCCGACAAGAAGTGGGCCGAGGTTTCGGAGGCCGGAGAGGCGGCGTTCCGGGAGGCGAGCACGAAGCAATGAGCCAGACCTGATCCGCTGAGATAGACGGCGGCGACGGTCGATCGGCTATCCGGATATCCGGGCCCGAGACATTGCCGCTGGACCATTGCTGAGGGAAGCGCGGCGACGACGGCTGGCGGTAGCCGCTCGCCGCCATTCATGCGGACTTGACGATCGACAATGTGCGTTTGTAAGCGGCCGGTTTCGTGCGGAAATTGGCGGCGGGAGCAGGTCGGCCGACGTGAAAGCCCTGGATCTTATCGATGTCGAATTCGCGGATCAGGGCCAGCTGCTCGTCGGTTTCCACCCCTTCGACCAGGATTTTATGGCCGCGATTTCGCACCAGGGCAATGATGTCTTGCAGCATCGCCTTGCCCCTTGGGGTGCCGCAGTCATGCAGGAACGAGCGGTCGATCTTCACCATATCGAAATCGATGAGACGAAGCCATGAGAGGCCCGCGAAGCCTGTCCCGAAGTCGTCAAGCCATACCCTGACCCCCAGCAGCTTCAGGTCGCTGATGCAGCGCAGAACGTCGGAGTGCATCTCCATCTCCAGCCCTTCGGTGATTTCGAGGGCCAGCCTGCTGCCGGCGACGCCGGTCTCGCTCAAAATCGTCGCAACCGAAGCTGCGAAGCCGGGCGTCTTGAGCTGAATTGGAGAGACGTTGACGCTGACGACACGGACGTGATCGTCCGCCAAGAGCTCGGTGCACACTGTCCTTATGGCCCAGCGCCCGAGCTCCAGGACCGCGCCGGTTCGTTCCGCAACAGGAATGAACAGGCTCGGCGGAACCGATGTACCGTCCAGCATTTTGAGGCGCATCAGAGCCTCGACGGCTTCAACCCGGCCAGACGCCACGTTCTGGATCGGCTGGTAGACGAGTGAAACGAGATCCTGGCCGATCGCGATCTTCAGCAAAGCCGCAATGTTCTCGCTCTCGTCGCTGCTCTGGGGATCGTTTGGATCGAACAGCCAGGTACAATTGCGACCGCCTGCTTTCGCCAGATAGAGCGCACGATCGGCCTCGTGGACGATCTTCTCCAGCTTGGCGCCAGTCTGCGCCCTGGTGAAGGCAGCGCCGACGCTCACCGTCACCACCGAGGTGCCGTCTCTGCGCTGCTGGTGGGGAAGCGCGAGGTTCTCCACCGTGCTTCGAATGGCTTCGGCAAGACCTGCGACCTGTTCCCTTTTCTCCATGCGAGCCAGGACAATGAATTCTTCCCCGCCGTAGCGGCCGATTGAACCATTGTGCTGCTTGATCATTTCGGCAAGGGCATTGGCGACAAGTATCAGGCAGCGATCGCCTTCCTGATGTCCGTAGTAGTCGTTGAACCTTTTGAAGAAGTCCACGTCGATGAGGATCGCCACAAAACCGCTGCCATGCCTTTGCCAGTCGCTCCAGTAGTCGCGCAGCTTCTCGTCGATCGCACGCCGATTCTCCAGACCGGTAAGCGGATCGGTTCTCGACAGATTCAAGAGCGCCTGTCCGCGCTCGGTGGCCTCCTTGTGCTGGATTTTAGCTTCCAAGGCGTTCAGGAAGACGTTGTAACGTTCCTCGTTTAACCTCCAGTTTACATACGACGTGAATATGAAGCACGAAATGTAAAAAATTCCTAGTACTATTTTGTATGTTAGCGTAGAAGGTACGAAATAGTTCACGGTGTATAGTACACACAAAATTATAGCAGAAGTTACGATGGATAGATTAAACCTGAATGTGAAGAAAAGATTGGCGCCCATCATGAAGATAGTACCGAAGACCATATAATAAGAGACGCTTTCCTTGTCCGCGGCCATAACCGCTGGGGACAACCAACCAACATAGCCAAAGATGATGGCTGCGGCGCAAGTCACGTCAATCCATTCCGTTCCGACCCCCCGGCGAAGTTGTGCTTCCAGGGTCAACAGCGCAGTCACTCCGACCGCGAAGCGCGCCGTGATCGTATAGAGTGCCACATCCGGAATCAGCAGCAGATCCGTTGCCGAAAACATGAGATAGATGGCGACGGCGATCCAAAGCCCCGGCCTGGCGTCCATCCTTCGCTTCGCCTGGCCTTCCTCCCAGTAGAGGCTGCGGAGTTCGTCGGACCGTCGCTCGTAGCGCCGCTCAAGCGGTTCCGCATGGGCCATATCGGCCAATGCGGATGACGCGTATTCGTTCGTCACCCTAAGCCCCATTTGAACGGGGCTTTGTATGCCGAACTCATTTCTAGCTTCTACCCCCACGCCGGCCGACTCCTCAGGCGCGACAGCGAATTGCGGCGCCTCGCAAGCAATATGCAGTCGCGCATATAGGTTTGGGTTAACTCGTATCTGGAATCCGACCCGCAAGGCGTCCAAAAAACCAGCATGGTTGGCGGGAATTTAACGACACCGCTAAAATGCCTGACATGTGTCTTGGCAAAGATAAAATTTTACGCAATATGTAACGATATCTAGTTAAATGTGATTATGGAGTTCTGCGGTGGCAACCATCCTCGATGGCAAAAGTTTGATTACTGCCGAGATGATTGCCGCCAGTCTCCCTCAAAAAAAGCTCGAGCCTCATAGCGAAGCGTTCGAAACCGCTCGCGTCGAGCTTGCGCTCATTCTCCACACCACACACCAGCAAATCGAGCAACGAAAGGACCCCGCCGAGATCATTCGTCGTGTGACGTCGTACCTCAGCGCGACGCGTTCCAAGGTTCATCCCGACGTCTGGCAGGCATTGATACCGGTGGTGCAGAACCACCCGGTCCTGGAGTACTTTCTTGAGGATCCGCTCACGCGGTGGTCCCATGACAAGCCCAGAGGTTATTCCGGCGACGCGCAGTTGCTCGACTACATCTATTGCGATCCGCACGTGGCGGAGAGCGTGGCAAACGCCTCGGAGATCGGCAAGGCGCTCTACATGCATACCAAGGATGTGCCGTCGTCCATCGCGGCACGGGAACGGCGTGATCTTCTGACCCGCTATGTCGATAAGATTGCGACCAGGAATGGACCGCAAACCGAGGTCCTGGCGATTGCGGCCGGCCATTTAAGGGAGGCCAATCGCTCGGCCGCATTACAGGAGGGCCGTCTCAAGCGCTGGGTTGCACTCGATCAGGACCCTCAGAGCGTTGGATTGATCACGCGCGACTTCCAGGGCACTGCGGTAGAGGCCATCGACGGCTCGGTGCGAACCGTGCTCACGCGGGGCCACAAGCTTGGCAAGTTCGACTTCATCTACGCCTCCGGCCTTTACGACTACCTTGCGCACAACGTCGCCGTGAAGCTCACGAAAACCTGCCTGCAGATGTTGAAGCCGAACGGGACCTTCCTGTTTGCGAACTACGCAGAAGGCAACCCTGACGCCGGGTATTGGGAGACATTCATGAACTGGGTGTTGCTGCTGCGGTCGGAGGCCGATATGTGGAACATCATCAATGCCAGCGTCGATCGAAACACCGTCGAGGCGCAGGTGTTCTTTGGCGAGAACCGCAACGTCCTGTACGGCGTCATCGAAAAGCGCGGATAGCGAGCGCCTGGGCTGCGAGCTTGTCGGCGGTTGTCGGTTCTAATCCCCGAACGCTGCCCTTAACGTCTCGAATGGCGCCAGCGCGCCACGCACCTGGACGACGGCGGCGGCGACGCGATGCGCGCGCAACACGGCCTCGGTTGGGGCATCGCCGGCAAGCCGGGCGGCGAGATAGGCGCCATTGAAGGAATCGCCGGCGCCGGTCGTATCGACGGGGGCGGCGACATGCACGGCCGGAACCGGTTGCAGGGTGCCGTCTGCGGCGATCAGCGCCGGCTCCTCGCCGTTCTTGACAACGACTTCGCCGACCAGCTTTCGCAGCCTTTCCGAGGTTTTCTGCGGCGCTGCGTCGCCGAACAGCATCTGCTCGTCGGGAAAGGTCGGCAGCGCGATGTCAGAGACTGCCAGCGCATCGAGGATCGCGGTCTGTGCTTCCTCGCGCCGGCGCCACAGCCGCGGCCGATAATTGGGATCGAAGGCGACAAGCGTTCCGGCGGCGCGCGCCTTGGCCACCGCCGCCAAAAGTGTCTTGCGCGCGGCGTCGTCCAGAATTGCCAAAGTGATTCCGGAAAAGTAAACAAGCGCCTGATTTTCAAGATTTTTCGCCAAAGCGGCCGCGTCGGATGCAAGCTGTCTCGCGGCTGCGTCGCCGCGCCAGTAGGTGAAGGAGCGTTCGGCGCCGGTCAGCGTGATTGCATAGAGGCCAGGCCGGGCGCCTGGTATAATCGGGCTGGCGCCGATGCCGATGCCGTTTTGCGCGAAGAAATCGCTCTGGTCGCGCGAGAACGGGTCGTCGCCGAACGCCGACACATAGGTCGCTGGCCGGTCACCGCTCAGCGCATGCAGCGCCCACAGCGTATTGAACGTGTCGCCGGCAAAGCCCATGCGCCAGTTCGGCCCGGCTTGGCCTGAAAGCTCGAGCATGCATTCACCGATCGAAGCGACGCCGTTTCCTGCCATGTACTCTCTCTCCTGGTGCATGTCGCCCACAGCCTGCGCGGCGGTTTTGGGATCACGACATGCACAAACCAAAGACCCGGTGCTGTAGCTTTTTGCGAGCGGCAGCGCCATGCTTGGCGGCAGAGGATTTTTGCGCCAGCGGCGTTTTCTCAACTAAGCGGCGGGACGCAAATCTACCCAGCGGGCGTTATATCCGGAAGAGGAAACGGTTTGGCATCGTTATGGCGCAACGTTCTGGCAGGTGTTGGTCTGGCTGCCTTGCTGGCCGGCATTCTCGCCGCCGTCTATGTGACCGCGCCGCAAGCGCCTCGGCTCGCCGGCTCCGAGATTGCCCGTTCGAAAGAGACGGCGAACGGCCTGTTCGTAGCCAGTTTCGAGCCGGAGCGGGGCGTTGTCCGTCAAGGCGAGCTGCAATCCTGGCTGCTGACCCTGAAGACAAATGCGGGCACCCCGGTGGAGGGCGCTGCGATCTCGATATCCGGCGGCATGCCGCAGCACAGGCACGGTCTGCCAACCAGCCCGCATGCGACCGATTATCTGGGCGATGGCCGCTATCGCATCGGCGGGGTGAAATTCACAATGAGCGGATTGTGGCAACTGCATTTCGCCATTTCCGCGGCGGCCGGATCCGACACGGTGGTCTTCAATGTGTTGCTCTGAGCGCTGGAGCAAGATGAACCGCTTTCCGCGACTTTTCGCGCTGCTGGCGATGGCTGTGCTTGCCGGCTGCGGCAAGCCTGAGTTTTCCGATGCCGAAAAGAAGACCATCGCCTCGCTGGCGCTGTCAGCCCTGCCGCCGCTGAAAACCGACACCACCAACCGCTTCGCCGACGTGCCGGCTGCCGCCGCGCTCGGCGCGACGCTGTTTTTCGACCCCGGGATGAGCGGCGACGGCAAGGTTTCCTGCTCGACCTGCCACAAGATCGACCGGCAGTTCCAGGACGATCTGCCGCGAGCGGTCGGTGTCGGCCGCACCAACCGGCGCACCATGCCGCTGGCCGGCGTTGTACATGACGCATGGTTCTTCTGGGACGGGCGGCGCGACAGTCTCTGGGCGCAGGCGCTGGCGCCGCTGGAAAATCCGCTGGAGCAGGCCGGCAACCGCGCCGCCTACGCGCATTATATCAAGGCGCGATTCGGCGAGCGCTACGAGCGCATCTTCGGGCCGCTGCCAGACCTTTCAAATGTGCCGGCCAATGCCAGTCCGCTCGGCGGCGATGCCGAGAAGGCTGCCTGGAATGCCATGTCCGATGCGCAAGCCGAGGACGTCAACCGCGTCTTCGCCAATATCGGCAAGGCGATCGCCGCCTTCGAGCGATCGATCGCGCCACCGCAGACGCGCTTCGACCGGTTCGCCGCCGCTTTGGATACCCGTATACAGGCGCCGCAAGGCGGCGATGCCTTGTCGCCCGAAGAAATCCTCGGGCTAAAGCTGTTCATCGGCAGGGCCAATTGCGTGACCTGCCATAACGGGCCGCGTTTTACGGACGGCGGTTTTCACAACACCGGCGTGCCGTCGGTGGCGAACCTGCCGCCGGATCGCGGCCGCATAGACGCGGTACGCCAAGTCGAGGCCGATCCGTTCAACTGTTTCGGCGCGTTTCGCGATGGTGGCGCCAGCGCCTGCGGCGAGCTGCGCTTCATGGTCAAGGCCGGGCCGGAACTCGTCCGCGCCTACAAGACGCCGTCGCTGCGCGGCGCCGCCACCCGTGCGCCCTACATGCATGCCGGGCAGTTTTCCTCGCTCGAGGAGGTTGTGGCGCATTATTCGAAGGCGCCTGCCAGTGTCGAGGGTGTATCCGAGATCCACCCGCTGCAGCTTTCGGACCGCGAGCGCGCGGCACTGGTGGCGTTCTTGAAGACGCTGGCGGAGTGAGGGACCAGCTGCTCGGTAGCGATCCTTCGCGCCCCCCTCTGTCCTGCCGGACATCTCCCCCACGAGTGGGGAGATTGGCTGCCCCTCGGCTTTCGCCAATTTTCAACATTCAAGAAAAGGGGCACTGTCGCCGAAGCCGCCGATCTCCCCCAAGTGGGGAGATGTCCGGCAGGACAGAGGGGGCGCTGTCCCGCCGACGTCAATGCATCAGCGCTTTACTACCGGTCCTTGACCGTCTCCATCGCCACGAAGGTCGAGGTCTGGGCGACGTGGGGCAGAGCGGAGATGCGCTCGCCAAGCACGCGGCGGTAGGCGGCGATGTCGGTGGTGCGGACCTTCAGCAGATAGTCGAAGCTCGACGCCATCATGTGGCATTGCTCGATCTCCGGCACCGCTTGCACGGCGCGGTTGAAGGCGTCGAGCGCGGCCGAGCGGGTGTCCGACAGTTTCACCTGGACGAAGGCGACATGGCCTTCGCCCATCCGCTCACGGTCGACGATCGCCTGGTAGCCTCGGATGATGCCGTCCTTTTCCAGCCGCTTGACCCGCGCCTGCACCGGCGTCTTCGACAGGCCGACCTTTGCCGCGAGTTCCGACATCGAAAGCCGGCCGTCGCTGCCCAGCGCCGAAAGGATGTTCCTGTCGATGCGGTCCAATTGGTCTTCTGTCATCAAATATCTGGTCAAATTGGAGGAAATCCGCCCAAATGATAGATCAATCGACCTCTCCTGTCGATTTCTTTGGACCGATCGAAACCACGCTTTGTGCTAGCTTGCGTCATTCGGTCCGGTGACCGCCGGACCGCTCACTGATGCTCGCTCCACAGGACCGTCATGCCAGCGCTCGAAGCCATCCGCCAGCAGATCCGTGCCAATTACTTGCCTGACGAAGACGAGGCCGTGAAGCGGTTGGCCGAGGCGACGGGCCTTTCGACGAAAGAGCGCAAGGCAATCTCGGCCCGCGCCGCCGATCTGGTGCGGGCGGTGCGCGGCTCGTCCGATCCGCGGCTGATGGAAGTCTTTTTGTCCGCTTACGGCCTGTCCACCAAGGAGGGCGTCGCGCTGATGTGCCTGGCCGAAGCGCTGCTGCGGGTGCCGGACACCGAGACGATGGACGACCTCATCGCCGACAAGATCGCGCCGCACGACTGGTCGGCGCATTCGGGCGGCTCGAGCTCGATCTTCGTCAATGCGTCGACCTGGGCGCTGATGCTGACCGGCCGGGTGCTCGATGAAGGCGAGGACGGCATCGAAGGCACGCTGCGCGCCATGGTGCGCCGGCTGGGCGAGCCGGTCATCCGCAGGGCGGTCGCCGCCGCCATGCGCGAAATGGGCGAGCAGTTCGTGCTCGGCCGCACGATTGCCGAGGCCGTCAAGCGCGGCCGGCCGATGACCCAGAAAGGCTATCTCTATTCCTTCGACATGCTGGGCGAAGCGGCTCGCACCGAGGCCGACGCACTGCGCTATCTCAAGGCCTATGCCGACGCCATCTCGTCGCTCGATGCCGGCGCCAACGGCCCCGACATCCGCCAGAATCACGGCATCTCGGTCAAGCTGTCGGCGCTGCATCCGCGCTACGAGGCGACGCAGAAGGAAAAGATGCTGCCTGTGATGGCCGAGCGGCTTTTGTCGCTGGCGCTGGCGGCGCGCCATTCGCGCATGGGTCTCAACATCGACGCCGAGGAGGCCGACCGCCTCGACCTGTCGCTCGAAATCATCGAGCGGGTGCTGGCCGAGCCGGAGCTCGCCGGCTGGAACGGCTTTGGCGTCGTCGTCCAGGCCTACGGTCCACGCGCCGCCTTCGTCATCGACTGGCTCTATGCGCTGGCGAAGAAGCACGACCGCACCATCATGGTGCGGCTGGTCAAGGGCGCTTATTGGGACACCGAGATCAAGCGGGCGCAGGCGCTCGGGCTCGACGGCTATCCGGTGTTCACCCGCAAGGCCAACACCGATGTGTCCTATCTGGCCTGCGCGAAAAAGCTGCTGTCGATGACCGACCGCATCTATCCGCAATTCGCCACCCACAACGCCCACACCGTCGCCGCCGTCCTGTCGATGGCCGGCGATCGCGACTCCTTCGAGTTCCAGCGCCTGCACGGCATGGGCGAGGCACTGCACGAGACGGTGCGGCGGGCCGAGGGCACGCGCTGCCGCATCTATGCCCCGGTCGGCGCGCATTCCGACCTGCTTGCCTATCTGGTCCGCCGGCTGCTCGAAAACGGCGCCAACTCCTCCTTCGTCCACCAACTCACCGACGAGGAGGTCGAGCCGGAGGATATTGCCCGCGACCCGCTCGAAACCGTCGAGAAACAGAGGCCGGCCGCCAATCCGGCGATTCCCAGCCCGTCGGCGATCTTCGGTGCTGCCCGCCGCAATTCGAAGGGGTTCGACATCACCGATCCGGTGACGCTGGCCGCGATCGACAAGGCCAGGGCTGAATTCGCCGGGCCGGACCGCTGGCACGCCAGGCCGATCACCCGTGCCGCCGGCTACGGCAATCAGCGTCCGGTGGTCAATCCGGCAAAGCCCGAGGAAGTGGTCGGCACGGTCAGCGAGGCTACCGCCAAACAGGTTGCGACCGCCATGCGCATCGCCATGGAGGCGCAACCGGCCTGGGCGAAGCGCGCCGTCGCCGAGCGCGCCGCCATCCTCAACCGCGCGGCCGACCTCTATGAGGCCAACGCCATCGAATTCTTCGCGCTCGCCACACGCGAGGCCGGCAAATCCCTGGCCGACGGCGTCGCTGAGGTGCGCGAGGCGGTCGATTTCCTGCGCTATTACGCGATCGAGGCGGCCAATGCCGAAACGGGAACTGAGGCGCGCGGCGTGATCGCGTGCATCTCGCCATGGAATTTTCCGCTCGCCATCTTCACCGGCCAGATTGCGGCAGCACTCGTCACCGGCAATTCGGTCATCGCCAAGCCGGCCGAGCAAACGCCGCTGATTGCCTTCCGTGCGGTCGAATTGCTGCGCGAAGCCGGCGTGCCGGAAGACGTCATCCAGCTTCTGCCCGGCGACGGTCCCTCGGTCGGCGGCCCGCTGACCGCCGATCCGCGCATTGCCGGCGTCTGCTTCACCGGCTCGACCGACGTCGCCAAGCTGATCGAGAAGCAGCTGGCCGAGACTGCCGCGCCCGACGCCATGCTGATCGCCGAGACCGGCGGGTTGAATGCGATGATCGTCGATTCCACTGCGCTGCCCGAGCAGGCGGTGCGCGACATCCTGGCCTCGGCCTTCCAGAGCGCCGGCCAGCGCTGCTCGGCGCTGCGCGTGCTCTACGTGCAGAAGGACGTCGAGAAGAAGATGCTGGACATGCTGAAAGGCGCGATGGAAGCGCTCAGCGTCGGCGATCCCTGGCGGATCTCGACCGATGTCGGGCCAGTCATCGACGAGGAGGCACAAAAATCGATCCGCGACTATTGCACCGACATGGGCCTGCAAGGCCGGCTGATCGCCAAGCTCGAAGCGCCGAAGCCGGGCCGCTTCGTGGCGCCGCATGTGTTTCGGGTTAAGGGCATCGAGGACATCGAGCGCGAGGTGTTCGGGCCGGTGCTGCATGTCGCCAGCTTCGACGCCGACGATATCGACGGGGTCATCGCCGCGATCAACCGCAAGGGTTATGGCCTGACCTTCGGCCTGCACACCCGCATCGAAGGCCGCGCCCAGCATTTCGTCGACGGCATCCATGCCGGCAACATCTATGTCAACCGCAACCAGATCGGCGCCGTGGTCGGCTCTCAGCCGTTCGGCGGCGAAGGACTTTCCGGTACCGGGCCGAAGGCCGGCGGGCCGCACTATCTCAGGCGGTTCCGCAAGGGGCCGCAGGCGGGCACGCCTGTTCTTGACGGCCGCAAGGTGACGGCGACCGAACTTGCCGACAATCTGCCGGACCCGACGCTTGGCGGCTGGTCGACGCGGGCGGATCGGGTGGCGGTGCTGAGGAAGCATTTGCGCGGCAAGGGTGCTGCGGCCATCGGTGCTGCCGCAAGCATCGATTTCGGCCAGGTCGATTTGCCCGGACCGACCGGCGAGGCCAACACGCTGTCGCTGTCGCCGCGCGGCCGCGTGCTCTGCCTCGGACCGGACGCCGACACGCTGCTTGCCCAGACCATCCAGGCGCTCGCCGCCGGCAATGCGGTGCTGGCCGTCGCGCCGGGTGCGCCGGCAGCACTGTCATCACTGACCGGCAAAGGCCTGCCGCTGGCGGCCATTGACGGCCGGCCCGACCCGGTCGAGGCACGCGCGCTGCGTGTCGACGTCGTTGCCTTTTCCGGCACGCCTGAGGCCGCTCGCATCGTGCGCAAGGTGATCGCCGATCGCGCCGGCCCGATCGTGCCGCTGGTCAGCGAAGTGCTCAACCCGGCCGCCTATGCGCATGAGCGCGCCGTCTGCGTCGACACCACGGCTGCCGGCGGCAATGCCAGCCTGCTGGCCGCGGCGTAAGGGACGGCCGGGGCTTTCCTGCATTCCCACGATTGGCGAAGGCCGAGATGACGGCCGATCTCCCCCCTCGTGGGGGAGATGTCCGGCAGGACAGAGGGGGGCGTGAAGGATCGCCGGCTTTGCTTTTTTCTGCCCGCCATGCGCCGAAGGTTGCGGTCTGAAATTGATCCAGTTGTACGCGTCAAGTTCTGCGAAAAGAGTGATGGTAGGAGCAGGCATGCCTTTGATCAGCAGGCCGGCGGGACAGCGCCCCCCTCTGCCCTGCCGGGCATCTCCCCCACAAGGGGGGAGATTGGCAGCTTCGCCGACGGCGCCCTATTCCGTCAGGCGCCGATCGTTCGGCAAAAGCCCAAGGGAACCATGGGTCGCCTGAGACTACTCACGCGCCCTCGACGACCGAAAAGCCCTCGAACTGCGGATGGCCGAGATAGTGCACCTTGGTGGAGCCGGCGTTGCGGTGCGCGGCGCGGAAGTTCTCGGATTTGGTCCAGGCGACGAAATCCTCATGGCTCGCCCACACCGTGTGCGAAGCGAACAGCGTGTAACCTTCGGCCTCGTTGACCGGACCACGCAGCAGATGAAATTCCTTGAAACCTTTCATTTCGGACAGGCTGGAATCACGGTTCTTCCAGATGTCCTCGAAAGCGGCTTCCGAGCCATTCTGGACCTTGAAGCGATTCATGGCGATGTACATTGGCCGTCCTTCCGGGATTGCGAATTATGATGCTTGGTGGATTGCCTGAAACGATGAGGCCCAGGCTGTTAAAATGGACCGATCCGCGCTTTAAACACCCAACTTGACTTGCCGGTTTCGCTTGGAATGGGAGGGAACGGCGCCTGCTTGCGCACCAGTGTTAAAGCGAATTGGTCAAGCTCCGCAGAACCTGAGCTTTCGGCAAGCTGTATATCGCTGATGCTGCCGTCGGCCATGACAACGAAAACGACCCTGGCATTGTTGCGAGCGCTGGCCTGTATCGCTTTCGAAACACGACGGTTGGCGCGGGCGAGCTTCTTCTGGACTTCACCGCTGTAGCGGGATTCAATCGCATTGCCTGCCGCCGCCTGCTCCTTGCCCTTGCTGGAAGCCACCGCGGTGCGTTCCTCGCCATCCGCCGCGCCGCGGGCCTCGTTCGTTTCGTCGGCTCCGCCAGGACCTGGTGTCGGGCTCGGCCTTGGCGTCGGGATCGGCGGCTGTCCGATATCGGCAGGAGCGGCCTCGGTGCTTTCGGCCGGAGCAGCCGGCTCTGCCGGCGTTTCGATCTTCGGAACCACGCTCTGCTCGTCCAGCCGTGGGGTTTCGGCCATCAGCATGTCTGGCGTGGCAGTGGGTTGCTCGACAATCTGCGGCAAGGGCGCGGGGGGTTGCACCGCCATTTCCCTAATGGGCCGGTCCCCGGTGGGCCGGTCGGCAGGCGGCTTGGGCTTGACCTCGGGCTTGGCTGGCCGCGGGTCGGGCACCAGGGTGACGTTCAACGCACCCTGACTATCCAAGGCGCTGCCGACCACGTCGGCGCCGGTTTGATCGCCGCCTTCCACCTCGATTGCGTCCCCGGCATCAAACGTGCCGGCAGGTGCGAAGAGAAAAGCAGCCGCCACCGCGGCATGAAACAGGCAGGAGGCGACGATCGCCGCCGTCCATTTGGGGCTCAAGGCTGGCGGTCGGGCGGCCGGCGCAAGCGTTCCGGTCGGCGCAAGCGCCAGTTCGCCATCGGCGTCGGGGAGGGGAATGATTTTCTGCATGGCTCGCGACGAGACCTGCCGCGACCAGCGCGGACTTGTCAAATCAACATCATTTGCCCCCAGCGGCAACAGGTCGGCCAGCGCGGGCTGCCTTCTCAGACCCCGAAGGCGATACCGGTCTTGGTCTCGGTCTTCAGTCCACGCATGCAAGCGTCCGGCTTGATGCCGGTGCCGGCGCATTCGGTCGAGCTGTTGATCAGCACGCGGCTGACCTTGGCGCAGTCGGCGCCGGCAAGATCGAAACGCGTCACCTTGGTCTTGCCCGCCGGCAGGTCCTTGAAGTCGAGCACCGTCAGCCGGTCGACGACGCCGGCCTCGTTGAACAGCGCGATCTCGAACGCCGCTTTCGAGAGGTCGGCGCCGAGCGTGTTATTGACCACGAACGTCAGACGGCAGCCCTTTTCGGAGGCCTGCGCGCCATTGAGCTCAAGCGTGAGAGCAGGGGCCGGCGCAGACTGTTGCGCCCACGCCGGACCCATCGCAAGCGGCATGGCCAGCACCGAGGTCAGCAGGCGAAGCGATGCCGTCAAGCTTGTCATTGTCGTCAGCCTCCAAATCGCATTGTCGCCGCCAGCTTGAGCGTGACGCCGGGCTCGTAAACTACAACAGTGGCTGGTGCATTCAACGGGTTGGTGTATTTGACGTCGAACAAATTGTCGGCACGGAAGTCGACCTTGAGATTGTCGGTCGCCTGGTAGCTGGCGAAGGCGTTGACCAGCGTATAGTCCCTGGCCACCGGATTGCCCTTCGGCTTACCATTATACTGCACCTCGCCGCCGACGGTCAGCTTGTCCTCCAGAAAGCGGAAGCCGAGCTGCCCGGTGACCTGCGAAGAGGGGATGGTGACAAGGTCTGCCCGCTCGCCGTCGTAGGAGATGGTGTGGCCATCGATGATCGATGCGGAAAGCCCGGCGAAACCCCAGCCGGCGTCATAGACGCCTTCCATTTCAAAGCCGCGGATCCTGGCTTCTGCAAAGTTCTGGTACTGGAAGCAGATCGGGATGCCGGGGCCGAACGGGCAGCCGCTGGTCGGATCGAAGGCCGATAGCGTGACGCCTTCGATGTAGTCGTCGACCTCGTTGTTGAAGTAGGCCGCCTTGAAACGAAACGCGTCGCCGGCTTCGAGGATGTCGTCGTGCTTGTAGTTGACACCGAATTCGACGGTCTTGCCGGTTTCAGGCTTCAGATCGGGATTGGGGAGGAAGGGAAAGCTGACGCCTGCCGGATGGTTGCCGCTGATGAGGGTTTCCGACAGCGACGGGGAGCGATATCCCTCGGCATAGGTGCCGTAGAATTGCAGTCCCGCAAGGCTGGCGGTTTCGAACGGCGAGACGCCGACGGTGATGCGCGGCGACAGCCGGTCGCCGGAGGTTTCGCCGACATCGCTTTCGAGCTTGTAGCTGTCGTAACGCAGGCCGGCGATGATTTCGAGCCAGTCCCAGGTGAGCTTGTCCTGGATGTAGGTGCCGGAAACGTTTCTGTTGCCCGAAGGGGTATAGAAACTGGCGCCGCCCGCGGCGCCACCGGTCTCGACGTCGTCGCCAACCCAGTCGCCGCCATAGGTCAGTTCGTGCGCAATGCCGGCGGTCTCGAACCGCGAGGTGTTCCAGATGTCGATGCCCGAAGTGCCGACATCGAAGGTCGACATCGAGCCCGCCGGCAGGACGATGGGAAGACCGGTGACTGGATCAAAGCGGTTTTGCGGAACCAGGCTCGTCATCTCCATGTTGGTCTTGTTGTAGGACGCGTTGACGTGGAGATCGAGCCAGCTCTTGTCTTCATCGGTGATGTTGTAGCGCGCCGTGAAGGTATTCGCCTCCAGGTCGACGTCATTCACCAGCGTGCCGCCGCTGACCTCGTTCCAGCCGTCGCTCGTGCCATTCCAGCCCAGCTTCAGTTCGCTGTTTTCGTTGGGGCGGATGGTTGTCTTCAGCAGACCGCTCAAAACGTCGAAGCCGGTGCCGTCGACCGTATCGCCGCCGCCATCCTTGTAGTCGTCGTAGTCGCGATAGACGATGTTGCCGAGGACATCCCAGTTTTCGTTGAAACGGTAGGCGCCGGCAGCGCTGGTCGTCCAGCCTTCGCCATTGCTCTCATAGCGCCCGGCCGCGGCCGCCGCCCATGTCTCGCCGTCGCGAAGATAGTCGTCCGCGTCCTTGGTTTCGAACAGGACAACGCCGCCGATGGCGCCCGAGCCGTAGGTGTTGGCGACCGGGCCGCGAATGACGTCGACGGACTTGATGAGTTCCGGGTCGATATAGAAGGTCGATTGCGGGCCGTGGTCGGAGCGCTGGAAATTCTGCCGCGCACCGTCGACGATGACCGCGACGCGGCCGAAATCCTGCAAGCCACGGATGTTGATGCTGGAGGAGACGCGCCTCGCGTCGGCCTGGACCGCTACACCCGGCACACCCAACAGCATGTCGTTGGGCGTCGTCGCCATGCGGCGTTGCAATTGCTCCTGATCGACATGGCTGACCGAAGCCAGGGAATCGATCGCCGTCTCGCCGGTGCGGCTGACGACCAGGATCTGGTCGAGCAGCGTTGCGCCTGCCGCGGCCGTCACAGCCTGTTTAGGCGTCTGCGCCTGTTCGGCCTGCTGCTGATCTGTTGCAGGTTGGGCGGCCTGTTGGGCATTGGCCGACTGAGCATGGGCCGACGGGGTGAGCAGCGCGATCGCCGCAGCACCCGCCAGCAATGCTGCCATGCGCTTTGCCATTGATCGATGCCTCGGATCTGGGTTGCTATTCGCCAGACCCAGCCGTCCCCAATTCCCCAACCCCATGCCCCAACTCCAAAAATCCTGGTTCGATGCTGGCCGGCTTGACGCGCCGGCATTTTTCGTCGTGTCCGGCTTCTTAAATCCTGACTCATGTAGTCCGGTATTGCACTGACTAGTAAACATGAGTATTCAAGTCAAGAAATGAATCGGCATTTCACACAGCGCCGCGCCAGCCGACCAGGCCCGGCCCAGGAAAGGGATCGAACCAGATGAACACGCACAATCCCAAAGACTTTCGGCCCAATGACTTTCGGCCCAGTGACTTTCGCGATCGCGTCCTCCGTTCCGACGACAATTCGGCTCGTTTCGATCGGGTTCCGTTGACGGTGAGGACCCTGTCCAGCAACGCGCTGTTCCAGGGCGAGCACGAGATCGGCATCGAGCATCACGGAGCGCTCTACCGGCTAAAAATCACCCGCCAGGGCAAGCTCATCCTCAACAAGTAGGTAGTAAAAATATGGACCAGCGCGTAAGGCCCGCGCCGCACGAGATCCGGCGGGCGCGGGCAGACAATCCGAAGACGCGCGAGCGCGATCTCGCCGCCCAGCTTGGCATTTCGGAGGCCGAGCTGGTCGCCGCGCATTGCGGCGACAGCGTCATCCGCGTCGAGCCGCGCGTCAACGATCTTTTGACCGGCCTCGAAGCCGTCGGCGAGGTTATGGCGCTGACGCGCAATGAAAGCGCTGTGCACGAGAAGATCGGCGTCTACGACAAGGTCGTGACCGGCAACCACAATGCCATGGTGCTTGGCGAGAACATCGACCTGCGCATCTTCCCGAAAGCCTGGGCGCACGGCTTTGCCGTCGAAAAGCGCGACGGCGGCGATATCAGGCGCAGCCTGCAGTTCTTCGATGCGGCAGGCGAGGCGGTGCACAAGGTGCATCTGCGGCCGGCGTCGAACCTCTATGCCTATCAGAAGCTGGTGGCCGAGCTGGAATCGCCGAACCAGGAGTCGAGCGTCGCGATTTCAGAGGAAGGGTCGATCTCAGAAGGCGGGCCTGAAAGCGAGGCCGAGGCTTCCGCCGCTTCCGCTGACGTCGACGATCTGCGCGACCGCTGGAGCCGTCTGACCGACGTGCATCAGTTCTTCGGCATGCTGAAGACGCTGAAGCTCGACCGCCGCCAGGCGCTGCGCATGGTTGGCCAGGATTACGCCTGGCTGCTCGACCACGATGCCGTCAGCGCCATGTTCCATCATGCCGCCGAGGGCGAGATGCCGATCATGTGCTTTGTCGGCAATCGCGGCTGCATCCAGATCCATTCGGGCCCGATCAAGTCGATCAAGCCGATGGGGCCGTGGATCAACGTCTTGGACGAGACCTTCCACCTGCATCTGCGGACCGACCGCATCCAAGAGGTCTGGGCCGTGCGCAAGCCGACCAAGGATGGCCATGTCACGTCTCTCGAAGCCTATGGCGCCGACGGCAAGATGATCATCCAGTTCTTCGGCCAGCGCCACGAAGGCGAAAGCGAGCGCGAGGACTGGCGGTTTCTGGCAGAGAACCTGCCGCGCATTCCAAGCCCGACCGCAGCCTGAGGACAACGACAATGGCTGCTTTGCTTGAACGGGCGCGTGTTTTTAGAATGGCGCTCGGGGCCACGATGTGCCTTTGCGTGGCCTTTGCGCTACAGGCCCGCGCCGCCGAAGGCACGGAGGTTTTTGCGGACCCGTCGAAGATAGCGGCCATTGGCGGTTCGATCACCGAGATCGTCTTTGCGCTCGGCGAGCAGGACCGGCTGGTCGCTCGCGATTCGACCAGCCGTTATCCCGAAGCGGCGCTCAAGCTGCCTGACGTCGGCTACATGCGCCAGCTGTCGCCGGAAGGCGTCCTGTCGGTCAATCCGTCGGGCATCCTGGCGCTGCACGGCAGCGGGCCGAAGGAAACCGTCGACGTGCTGAAGAAGACGAGCATCCCGTTCATCGAGGTGCCCGAGCGCTACGACCACGAAGGCATTCTCGAAAAGATCCGCATCGTCGGCAAGGCGCTTGGCGCAGACGCCAAGGCCGATGCGCTGGCAGCCGAGATCGATGCCAAGCTGAAGGCCGCCGAAAAGCAGACGTTCGGGATCAAGGACCGCAAGCGCGTCCTGTTCGTTCTGTCAATGCGGGGCGGCAAGATCCTCGCTTCCGGCGGCGACACCGCGGCCGACGGCATCATCAGACTTTCGGGCGGCGTCAATGCGATCGACGGCTATTCCGGCTACAAGCAACTGTCCGACGAGGCTGTCATCACCGCCAGGCCCGACGTGATCCTGATGATGAACAATGCCGGCCCCGGCGTATCGGACGATGAATTGTTCGCGCACCCGTCCATCCGGTCGACACCGGCGGGCGCGGCGCGCAAGGTGGTCCGCATGGATGGCGGTTATCTGCTCGGCTTCGGGCCGCGCACCGCCGACGTCATCCACGACCTTGCCGCCTCGCTTTATGGCGGGCAGGCCGCGGACTGAGCGGGCGCCCGATGGTGGATCAATCGATCGCTGGTTCGAGCACCATGGCGACAGCATCCGACGGCGACCGCTCTGGGCGCGCGCGCATCGTCATCCTGGCTTTGTTCCTCGGACTTGCCGTTGCCGTCCTGTTGTCGCTGACCTCAGGCGCATCCGATGCCTCGGCCGTCAGCGTCGTCGGCGACTGGCTGTTGGGTGCAGCACCCGGCAACGAGGCGCTGAGCGCGCGCGACCGCCTGATCGTCTACGACATCCGCCTGCCGCGCGTCACGCTCGGTGTGCTGATCGGCGCAGCACTGGCCGTCTCCGGCGCGGTGATGCAAGGGCTGTTCCGCAACCCGCTGGCAGACCCCGGTCTCATCGGCGTTTCGGCCGGAGCGAGCCTCGGCGCGGTGTCCGTCATCGTGCTTGGCGCCACAGTGCTGGCGCCGATAACTTCGATGCTGGGCACACTCGCTCTGCCGCTGGCGGCGTTCTGCGGCGGGCTGGCGACGACATTGGTGCTTTATCAGGTGGCCACCCGGCGCGGCCAAACCTCGGTCGCCACCATGCTGCTCGCCGGCATCGCGCTGGCGGCCCTTGCCATGGCGCTGACTGGTATCCTGATCTTCATGGCCGACGACCGGCAGTTGCGCGACCTGACTTTTTGGCAGCTCGGCTCGCTCGCCGGCGCGACCTGGCAAAAAATCGGCTCCGTTGGGCCTGTGATCGTGCTGGCGCTGGCGGCGATGCCGTTCGTGGCGCGCGGCCTCAACGCGCTGGCGCTGGGCGAAGCCACCGCCGGCCATCTCGGCATTCCGGTTCAGCGGCTGAAATACACGGCCATCGTCGGCGTCTCGGCGGCGGTCGGGGCGTCTGTCGCCGTCAGCGGCGGCATCGGCTTTGTCGGCATCGTCGTGCCGCATCTGCTGCGCCTGGCCATCGGCCCGGACAATCGTTATCTGCTGCCGGCCTCGGCCCTGCTTGGCGCTTGCCTGCTGCTGCTGGCCGATGCCGTCGCCCGCACCATCGTGGCGCCGGCGGAACTGCCGATCGGAATCGTCACCGCGATCGCCGGCGCCCCGTTCTTCCTCTGGATCCTGCTGCGCAAGCGTGGCGTCGTTGACCTGTGAAGCGGGGGACCTGTGAAGAGGGGGGACCTGTGAGAAGGCCTTTTCATGAGCGAAGTGCGGGCATGATCGCAGCGCGGGATGTCTCGGTGGCGATCGGCGGCAAGCGCATCGTCGCCAATGTCGATTTCGACATGCGGCCCGGTGAGATCGCGGCCATCGTCGGTCCCAACGGTTCGGGCAAGACGACCTTCCTGAGGGCGCTGTCCGGCGATCTTGCCTATTCGGGAGAGGTCACCATCAACGGTCGCGACCTGTCGGTGATGAAGCCGGTCGAGGCCGCCATGCTGCGCGCCGTGCTGCCGCAGGCGACGACGCTGTCGTTTCCCTTCACGGTGCGCGAGATCGTCAGGCTTGGCCTGCTCGGCGGGCGCTCGGGCGCGCTGCCCGGCGAGGACGAGCGCCTGCCCGAACGGGCGCTGTCGCGCGTCGATCTCGACGGCTTTGCCGGCCGTTTCTACCAGGAGCTTTCGGGCGGCGAGCAGCAGCGCGTGCAGTTGGCCCGTGTGCTTTGCCAGGTCTGGGCGCCGGTCCTCGACGGCAAACCGCGCTATCTCTTCCTCGACGAGCCGGTTTCCAGCCTCGACATCAAGCACCAATTGATCATCATGAACATCGCCCGAGATTTCGCCAGGCGGGGCGGCGGCGTTGTCGCGATCCTGCATGACCTCAACTTGACGGCGATGTATGTCGACAGGATCTTTGTCATGCACCGCGGCAGGCTTGCCGCCACCGGCTCACCGCAGGACGTGCTGAGTGACGATCTGATCGAAAAAGTGTTCGATTGCCGGCTGCGGGTCGGCGTGCTGCCGGCCGGAGACATGCCGTTCGTGCTGCCGCAGTCAGCGGCTTAGGTCGGTCTGATAGTCAGCCGGGCTGCAACCAACGCGTTCCAACTTGCAGGGGTCGGCGCTGCCCCTCATCGCCCTGCCAGGCACCTCTCCCCGTATAGTGACGGGGAGAAGGGGCTGGCCGCAAAGCCGGCGCCCTTTTGCAACGCTGGCGATTGGCGAAATCATCGACGGGAGCCTCCCTCTCCCCGTCACTATACGGGGAGAGGATGCCGGCAGGAGGTGAGGGGCGGCGCAAGCGCTGTTCGGCTATGGCTCGACCCGGATCAGGCGGCCGGCGCCCTTTGCACCAGCATGTCGATGCCGAGCAGGTGGCGCACGTTCGGGCGCGCTGCCACCATGTCGGCGATCGTATAGCGCTCGAGCACGGCGAAGAAGGCATTGAGCGCCTCGCGCAGCGACGAATTCAGTGCGCAACTGTCGACCAGCGGACATTCGGCAGCGTCGTTCTCGAAGCATTCAGCCATGGCGAAGCTCTCTTCGGTCACGTGCACGACGTCGAACAATGTGATCGATTCGGCCGCGCGGCCGAGCCTGACGCCGCCGTTCCTGCCGCGCACCGTCTCGACCAGACCATGCTCGACCAAAGGCTGCAGGATCTTGAAGAGAAAAAGTTCAGACACCGAGTAGGCCGCCGCAATCTCCGGGATGCGGCTCAGCCGGTCGGTATTCGCGGCGCAATACATCAGGATGCGCATGGCGTAGTTGGTCTGGCGTGTCAGCCGCATTGTGTCCTCACGAAGCAGTAGCTCAACCCTAATATGGCCTATACCTTGGAATAATTCCAGACAAGCACCGCATAATAGTTGAATATTTTTATCAGCTTTGTGTGGGCGGTCGTGCAAACCACGACCCTGATATGGCGCGCATTCGGGTGGGCGGATTACTAAGTTAACTCCGCGACATAGACCAGGAGCAGTTCATCCATGTCACAATCATCACGGGCTTGGGCGTCCGCCCGCTTCGATGCCGACGCGGAGGCCAAACTTTCGGCGCTTCGGCGCACAAAATTCGTCGCCACCGCAGCGCTCGCCCTCTGCGTGCTCATCTTTGCGGTGGCCAAGTCGTTCGAGGGCCACTATCCGTGGCTGGGTTTCGTCGCTGCTTTCGCCGAGGCGGCGACGATCGGCGGGCTGGCCGACTGGTATGCGGTGGTGGCGCTGTTCAGACGGCCGCTCGGCCTGCCGATCCCGCACACCGCGATCATCCCGGAGAACCAGAACCGCATCGCCGACAATCTCGGCCGCTTCATCGAGGCCAATTTCCTGGCGCCCGAGCCGGTGCGCGAAAAGCTTGCCGAGGTCGATTTTTCCGCGCTCGTCGCCGACTGGCTGGCCGACCCCAACCGCGCCGCCGATCTGTCGCATTTCGTCGGCCGGCTGGTGCCGCAGACACTGGCGGCCGTCGAGCAATCCGGCCTGCGCGGCTTCGTCAGCAGCCGCGTTCTGGAGCAGATCGAAAAGGTGCCGCTGGCGCCGCTCGCCGCCGAGTTGCTGTCGGCGCTGACCGACGACCGCCGCCACCAAAGGCTGTTCGACGAATTCACCAAGGTCGTCGGCCGTTTCCTGAGCGACGAGCAGGCGCTAGCGACGATGCGCGAGAAGATCCGCGAGGAACTGCCGTCGCTGTTCAACCTGTTTCGCGCCGACGCCTATCTGCTGAAGAAGATCGTCGCCTCCGCCGGTTCGTTGCTCGACGAGGTGCGGGCCGATCCCGATCACCCGATGCGCGCCGAATTCGACCGTTTTGTCCTGAGCTTCGTCGAGCGGCTGAGGACGTCCAAGCAATACGCCAAGCGCGCCGAGAAACTAAAGCGCGATTTCCTCGCCCGGCCGGAGCTGAAGGCGCTGGCCGGCGACATGTGGGAAAGCCTCAGCCTGTTCATCGAGCAGGACGCCAAGACGCCGAATTCAAGGATCCGCGCCCATCTCGCCAGCATGTTCGTCGAGGTCGGCCGCCATCTTGCCGGCGATGCGCAGATCAGGGCCGACATGAACCAGGGGTTTGTCGTGGCGTTGTCTTCGTTCGTCGAAAGCCAGAAGAGCGGCGTCTCGAAATTCATCGCCGATCAGGTCAAGCGCTGGGACCTTGCCCAGCTGACCAGGCTGATCGAAATGAACATCGGCAGGGATCTGCAATATATCCGCTTCAACGGCATGGTCATCGGCGGCCTGGCCGGCATCGTGCTCCATACGGTGGAACGGCTGTTCCTCGTCGGCTGAGGCGCGATGTGTGCGCGGCCGAATGGACCGTGGGGCTCCAGTGCCCTATTGTTCTCTTCAGCTGCCGCATTCGCAGCAACAGGGGAGACGCCACCATGGCAAAGCGACCGGAATCCGACACCTTCATCGACATGTTCGGCAGGTTCGGCCGCGACCTGAAGCTGCCGAGCGTCGATGTCGAGGCGATCCTCAGCCATCATCGCAAGAACCTCGAAGCACTGGAAAAGTCGGCTAGGGCAAGTGCTGCCGGAGCGTCGTCGATGCTCTCTAGGCAACGCGAGATGCTGCAGGACACGCTGCACGAGATCGCCGACATGGCACAGGGCTACAGGGCGCCGGGCGATCCTCGGGAGCTGATGGCCAAGCAAACGGCGTTCGCCAGGAAATCCTTCGAAACCGCATTGAAGAATGCCGGCGAGGTGGCCGAGCTGGCCAGGAAATCCGGCACCGAATCGGTCGAGATCCTGCGCGAGCGCATCAAGGAGGCGATGGAGGAAATCCGCAGCGGCTACGACAAGAAGTAGGCTGTTCCCAAGCCGCTGGACTTTTCTGTCGTCATCCCGGCTGGTGAAAGCCTTGGTGTTGGTCCCGCCGAGGCGCACAAAGTTCTCTTGCTCGATAATCCTGTTGCCAGCTCTACACCGGCACTGGCGCGATCCGGCCGAGGATATCGCGGCGGAACACACTGAGCGAATTGACAGAGGCGGCCGGTTCGTGGTCCGGAGGCAGGGCAAGCGATCGGGAAAGCAGGAATGACGCAAATACGGCTGAGGCCGCCGCCGACCTACGAACAGCTCAGGACGATGACAGGGCAGGAGCTTGGCGTGTCGGACTGGACGATGGTCGACCAGAGCCGCATCGACCAGTTCGCCGAATGCACCGGCGACCGGCAATGGATCCATGTCGATCCAGAGCGGGCGAAGCGGCAGAGCCCGTTCCGCGCCACCATCGCGCATGGCTATCTGACGCTGTCGATCATCGGCGCGCTGGCGCTCGACATGGGCATCGTGCCCGAAAATACGCAAGCCGTGTTCAATTATGGTTTCGACAAGGTGCGGTTCCTGGCGCCGGTCAGGGCCGGCGCGCGCATCAGGCTGCGGATCACGCTGTTGTCCATGGAGGACAAGGGCCCCGGCCAGTATCTGATGAAGGCGGCCAACATCGTCGAGATCGAAGGTGAGAAGAAGCCGGCGCTGACCGCCGAAACCCTGGTCATGCTCTATGAGCGGCGGCGCAGGCGGGCGGGGCCGTGAGGGGCGAAGCGCCATCTTGCCTTCTCCCCTTGTGGGAGAAGGTGGATCGGCGCGCAGCGCCGAGACGGTTGAGGGGTGTTGGCCGGAGTGCTGTTGGTGCCAAGCTGGAACACCCCTCATCCGACCTCGCTTCGCGAGGCCACCTTCTCCCACAAGGGGAGAAGGGACAGTGCGGGAAAATCAACGCGACATCGCCTCTTCAAGCGTCCTGAAAATTCTCTCATCCGCCGACTGCGCGACGTTGAAGCGCAGGAAACGGCTGGCGGTTTGGGACAGGCTGAACGCATTGCCGGGCGCCAGCACGACATTGGCCGACAGGGCGCGGCGGGCTATTTCCGCTGCATCGACGCCTTCCGGCAGTCTGCACCACAAGAACATGCCGGTCGGCTGGTCGATCCACGGCATGATGCCGATCGCCTTCAGGCGGCTGCCTGTCTCAGCCATGGCGCGTGAAAGCCGCGTGCGCAGCAAATCGACGTGCTTGCGATAGCTGCCGTCCTTCAGCAGCGTCAGCACCAGTTCGGAGGCAAGCCTGCCGCTGCCGAAGGACGTGGCGATCTTGAGGTCGGTCAGCCCTTCCATCCAGTCGCGCGGAGCCGCGATGAAGCCGCAGCGCACCGACGCCGAAAGCGTCTTGGAGAAGCTGCCGATATGGACGACGCGACCAAGACCGTCGAACGCCGCCAGCCTGGGTGCCGGGGTGTGTTCGAAGTCGGCAAAGATATCGTCTTCGATGATCGTCAGATCCGATTGGTCGGCGAGCTTGAGCAATCGGTGGGCGACGACCGGCGACAGAATTGCACCCGTTGGATTGTGAAGCGCGGAATTGGTGATGTAGAGGCGCGGCCGGTGCTCGATCAGCGCCTGCGCGAACAGCCCGATATCCGGTCCCGACGGCGTATAGGGAACGCCGACCACCTTGGCCCGATGAGCGCGCAACAGGGCATGGAAGTTGAAATAGCAGGGGTCGTCCACCAGCACCGTGTCGCCCGGTTCGAGCAGGAACCGGCACAGGAGGTCGATGGCCTGGGTGCCCGATTCCGTCAGCATGATCTGGTCGGGAGACGCCTCGATGCCGTGCTCTGCCATGCGCCGGGCGAGCAGATGACGCAGCGGCGGCAGCCCGAGCGGAGTGCCGTAATCGGTCAGCGTGACATCATCGCCGCGTGCCATTGTCCGCAGCGCCCGGCGCAATCCGGCCTCCGGCATCCACGCGGCCGGCAGCCAGCCGCAACCGGGTTTGAGCACGCCGTCGCCGGCTTCCAGCGACTGGCGCGAAACCCAGAGCGGATCGACGGCACGGTCAAGCCTGGGGCCGATCTCGGCCAGCGACAAGGGAGCCAACGGTCCGGCGGCATAAAAGCCCGAACCTGGACGCGAGCGGATGATGCCTTCTGCGGCAAGACGCTCATAGGCTTCGACCACTGTGGATTTCGAAACCTGCATGGTTTTCGCGAAAGCCCGGATCGAAGGCAATCGTGTTCCCGGTGTCAGGCTGCGCGCGGCGATCCTGTGCCTGATCGTCGCCATGACGCTTTCGACAAGCGTCCCGCTGCCCACATTTGCCGTCGTCTGCTCGTCCATCCGTACTGCTCAATCTGCCATGACAGTTTTGTCGAACTGTACTTCATTGTCTCTGGCGGCGCCATAGGTCCGGCCCGATAGAGGGCGAGAACATCAGGAGCATGCGATGGACAAGACGGCGGGCGGCTGGATCAACGGATTCGTAGGAGTACTGATTTTCAGCGGATCGCTTCCGGCAACGCGGGTTGCGGTGATGGATTTCGATCCGGCCTTCCTGACCGTCGCCCGCGCTGCCACGGCAGGCATCCTCGGCCTGGCGCTTCTGCTCGTCTTTCGCCAGCGGCGCCCGGAACGGCAGGATCTGTTGTCGCTGGCCGTCGTGGCGCTCGGCGTCGTGGTCGGCTTTCCGCTGCTGACCGCGCTGGCGCTCAAGCATGTCACCTCGGCCCATTCCATCATCTTCATCGGCCTGTTGCCGCTGGCGACCGCGATCTTCGGCGTCATTCGCGGCGGCGATCGCCCCAAACCGGCCTTCTGGCTGTTTTCATGCCTTGGCAGCGCCCTGGTTGCCGGATTTGCGGTGACCCAAAGTGTCTCGGCCTCGCCGCTTGGCGACATGCTGATGCTGGCGGCAATCATCGTGTGCGGACTGGGCTATGCGGAAGGCGCCAGGCTGTCGCGCAAACTTGGCGGCTGGCAGGTGATCTCATGGGCGCTGGTGTTGTCGCTGCCGGTCATGCTGGCGCTGACGCTCATCACCATGCCGCCGTCGCTCGAAAACGTCGGCAAGGCCGCCTGGATCGGCCTGGCCTATGTCTCGCTGTTCAGCATGCTGATTGGTTTTGTGTTCTGGTATCGCGGGCTGGCTCAAGGCGGCATCGCCGCGGTCGGGCAGTTGCAGCTTCTGCAGCCTTTCTTCGGCCTCGGGCTAGCGGCAATGCTGCTGCACGAGCAAGTCAGCCCCGCCATGATCGCCGTCACCGCCGCCGTCGTGCTTTGCGTGGTCGGTGCGAAGAAATATGCGCGGTAGGCGGCGGCCTTTCTTCCTTCTCCCCTTGTGGGAGAAGGTGGATTGGCGCGCAGCGCCAAGACGGAAGAGGGGTGCCGGCCGGAGTGCTGTTGGTGCCAAGCTGGAGCACCCCTCATCCGGCCGCTTCGCGGCCACCTTCTCCCACAAGGGGAGAAGGGGGAGCCGCACGGCTAGAACTTCGTCACCACACCGATGCCGATGCCTTCGAAGCCGCCCATCGCCATCAAGGCCGCGGGCGCCTCATCGAGGCTGATCCGCTTGCCGACCAGCAATTCGGGTTTCAGCTTGCCGGTGCGGATCATCTCCATCATCGCCTGGTAGCGGTAGGCTTGCATGCCGTGGCTGCCGCGGATTTCGAGCTCGAAGGCGATCACCTTGTCCATCGGGATCTGCGGCCTGGCGTGATCGCCGAGCATCAGCCCGACCTGGACATGGCGGCCGCGCCGGCGCAGGTTCGCGATCGAGTTGAACGAGGTCGTCGGATGGCCGAGCGCGTCCATCGACATGTGCGCGCCGCCATTGGTGATCTGCTTGACCGCCTTGACCACGTTCGGCGTCCTGGCGGCATTGATCGTCGCCACCGCGCCGATTTTTTTGGCGAAGTCCAGCTTCTCGTCGGTCAGGTCGATGGCGATCACGTTGGCGCCCATGGCGCTGGCGATCATGATCGCCGACAGGCCGACGCCGCCGCAGCCATGCACGGCGACCCATTCGCCTGGTGTCACCCGGCCCTGGTCGACAATGGCGCGGAACGAGGTGACGAAGCGGCAGCCAAGGCTGGCGGCGGTGGCGAATTCCATCTCGTCCGGCAAGCGGACCAGATTGGTGTCGGCATGGTCGATGGCGACATATTCGGCGAACGAGCCCCAGCCGGTGAAGCCGGGCTGGGTCTGGTGCTCGCAGACCTGATGGTTGCCGGAGCTGCATTCGAAGCAGCGGCCGCAGCCGACGGCGAACGGCACGGTGACGCGCTCGCCGGTCTTCCAGCGGGTCACCTGGCTGCCGGCGGCCACCACGACGCCGGCAAGCTCGTGGCCCGGCACATGCGGCAGGCGGATGCCGTCGTCGTGGCCCATCCAGCCATGCCAGTCGCTGCGGCAGAGCCCGGTCGCCTCGACCTTGATGACAACGCCGCCCGGTGCTGGCTCCGGATCGGCAACAGTCTGGATCGTCGGCACCTCGCCGAATTTTTCGAAGACAACGGCTTTCATCGGCAATTCCTCATTAGGATGTGTTGAGATTCAGGTGATGCCGGCCTGCGAACGGCGGTTTCCTGCGCTTCCGGTGCTCACGTACCCAAAAGTACGCTCCGCTCCGGTTCTCGGAAACCACCATTCTCGGCTCGGCCTGACCTGAATCTCAAACACCCTAATCCAACTTGCTCTACTCGGCATCGATCTGGTTCTCCGGCGCGGCCTTTTGGAAGGCCGGCAGCGCCATGCAGGCGGCGTGGATGCGGGCGATCGTCGGGTAGGGCGTCAGGTCGACGCCGAAACGCGCATTGCTGGTGACCTGGGCGGCCAGGCAGATGTCGGCCAACCCCGGCGTTTCGCCATGGCAGAATGCCCCGGTTTCGGCCGAGGAAGTCAGAATCTTTTCAAGCGGCTGGAAACCTTCGTTCACCCAGTGCCGGAACCAGTTGGTGACGTCCTCGTCGCCGGCGCCGAACAGCGTGCGCAGCGACGTCAGCACGCGCAGGTTGTTCACCGGATGGATGTCGCAGGCGATCATCTGCGCCAGCATCCTGACGCGGGCCCGGCCAGGCGCGTCCTGTGGCAAAAGAGGCGGTTCGGGCCTGGTCTCGTCGAGAAATTCGATGATCGCCAGCGATTGCGTCAGCAGCGTGCCATCGCCCAGGATCAGCGCCGGCACCAGTCCTTGCGGATTGACCGAGAGATAGGCTGGCTCGAGATGCTCGCCGTGGCGCAGATGATGCGGCACATATTGGTAGGTCAGGCCCTTCATCTCCAGCGCGATCCGCACCCGGTAGGAGGTGGAGGAGCGGTAGTAGTTATGCAGGATGAGGTCGCTCATCCCTGCACATTCGGCCGATTTGGACGACCGGGCAAGGCGTGGTGGTCCTGAAATTGCCATCTCCGCCCTTCAGCCAGGGATGGCGATGTACTATTTGCCAATAATCTGGCCATGGTCGCTGGGCTATTCTATCCTGCCCTGAACTGAAACGAACGCCATGACCGCAGTCAACGATCGCGCCCGGTTTCTGATCATCGACGACCACCCGCTGTTTCGCGAGGCGCTGCACAGCGCTGTGCAAATGGCCTATCCGGACGTCGACACTGTCGAGGCGCGCTCGATCACCGAGGCGTTCGAGCTCCTGGCGGACGCCAAGCCGTTCGATCTGGCGCTGCTCGACCTCAGCATGCCCGACGTGCACGGCTTCGACGGACTGCTGCAGCTTCGGACCCGCTATCCGCGCCTGCCGGTGGTCATCGTTTCGGGGCATGAGGAGCCCAAGATCATTTCCGAGGCGCTGTCCTATGGGGCGGCCGGCTTCATCCCGAAATCGGCGCGCAAGAGCGACCTGGCCGCCGCCATCCGCTCGGTGATGGAAGGCGCGATCTACGTGCCCGAAACCTATGAGGGCCAGCCGCCGGACGCCGACAGCACCGACCGCGCCGAGATGGTGCAGCGGCTTGCCAAACTGACGCCGCAGCAATTGCGGGTGCTGCAGATGCTGCGCCAGGGCCTGCTCAACAAGCAGATCGCCTACGAGCTGCAGGTCGGCGAAACCACCGTCAAGGCGCATGTCTCCGAGATCCTGCGCAAGCTCAACGTCTACAGCCGGACGCAAGCCGTCATCGAGGTTTCGAAGCTCGACAGCGCCGAGCTGTTTCGCGGCCAGGCGGGGTTTTAAGGCGCACCCGTTAGGGTGAATAAACCGTCACCGAGAACTTACCTTTTCCGGCCAAGGACGGGAATCACGGTGACAGTGCACCATTTTCCTGTCGCTCGCGGTCTTCTGCCCGTGTCTTTGGGATCAAGCCAAGAGATGCGCCAGCAGGGCGCGCAGCTGCGCCGGTTTCAGCGGCTTGCGCATCAGCTCGATGCCGGCGGCGCGGGCGGCTTTGGCGACGGTCTCCGAACCGTCGGCGGTGACGATCAGCGCCGGCACGGCGCGGCTGAGATAATCGCGGACCTCGGCGATGGTCGTGGTGCCGAGGTCGCCGCCATCGAGATGCTGGTCGGCGATGACGATGTCCGGCACCCAGTCCGTATCGCCGAGCATCTCGAGCGCGGCATCGGTCGAGGTGGCAGGGCGCACCAGGCATTGCCAGCGCTCGAGCAGGGATGTCATCGCCTGCAGCACCTCGACGTCGTTCTCGACCAGCAGCACCTTCGTGCCGAACAGACCGTAGCCGCGCGGCCGCTCCATGTCGGCGCTGCTGGCAATGGCATCGACGCTGGCGCCGATCCCGACCGGAACGTCGATGTGGAAAATCGTGCCGTGTCCGACTTTCGACGAAAACGTCACGGGATGGCCGAGTGCGGCGGCGATGCGGCGCACGATGGCCAGGCCCAGTCCCAGCCCACCGCCGGCTAGCCCGGCATCGGTCGGGAACGTGCCGCGGTGGAACTCCTCGAACACCGCCTCGCGCTGGTCGTCGGGGATGCCGCAGCCGGTATCGGCGACATCGATGCGGATCGTGTCGCCGCGATGCCTGGTGCCGACCAGCACGCCGCCGGAGCGGGTGTAGCGCAGCGCGTTGGAAAGGATGTTCTGCAGGATGCGGCGCAGCAAGGTGCGGTCCGAACGCACGACGGCGTTGACCGGCCGGAATTTTAGCGTCAGGCCCTTCAATTCGGCGACCGGCAGGAAATCCGAACGCAGCGACGAAAACAGCACCTCCAGGCTGACGTCGCCGATATCGGGCTGCACGACGCCGGCATCGAGTTTGGAGATGTCGAGCAGGGTGCGGAGCAGATCCTCCATCGTCTCCAGCGACCGCTCGACCTGCCGGACCAGTTTTTTGCCTTCGTCGCTGGTCTGCACTTCGGCCAGCGCCGAGACGGAGAGATGCGCGGCGTTCAGCGGTTGCAGCACGTCGTGGCTGGCGGCTGCCAGGAACCTGGTCTTGGACAGGTTCGCCAGTTCGGCGTTTTCCTTGGCCGCGCTCAAATCGATGTTGGATTGTTCCAATCTACGCAGTGTCGAGTGCAGTTCCTCGGTGCGCGTACGCACTCGATTCTCGAGCGAAATCGCGGTCTGGAACAGCGAGAACGCGTTGCCTTGCTGGTCCATCGAGCGCTCGACGCGGCTGACAAGGGCTGCGTTGATCTTCTTCAGCTTCTCCAGGTCGTTGATGTCCCTGAGCGGCATGAAACCTCCTACTCCGCCGCCTGCCGCTCTCCGAAGGCGATGCCGGTGAACGTCTGGTTCAGATGCATCGACCGGTACTGCTCGCCATAGGTGCCGAAGCCGATGACGTTGTTGACCTTGTAGAGTTCCGACATCTCCCGAAAGACCTGGCGGTTGCGCGCATCGAGCCTGCGCAGCACGCAGTCAAAGGCGAGGATCATGTCGATGCCGCCAAGCCTTTCCTCGACATCCCTGAAGGCGGCACGCGTCGATTCAACCATGTTCTTGGGTCGGGCGATGGACAGGACGACGCCATCGTCGATGGCGCAGAAGAACGACAGCGAGCCGTCCGCGTGCATCTTCTGGATCGAGCGGCAGTAAAATTCGCCGCCGACTTTCACCACCACCGGGTGCGAAGCGAAACTCAGCGGCGTCAGCATCTGCGGGATGACGCCGACCGAGGCGGCATATTCCTCGGCGGCATTGGTGGCGTTGAATTCGCGCACGGTGCGGTGATCGGGATCGGACGCGGTCACCACCAGCTTCTCGTCGGTGGGGACGAAATTGTCGGTCTTGAACACGTGGAAAGGAATTTCCGTGGTGATCAGCACGATGATGGCGCAGTCGCAGGCAACCTTGCCGTTCGAGATCAGCCGCGTCGTCTCGAATTTCAAATCATCGCCCGCCGACCCGCCGATCAGTGGAATATCGTCGAGCCCCCAATGGATGGCGGAGGTGACCGCTTCCTCGGCATAGGACAGCCCGTCGATCAGGCAGAGCGCGAAAGTGGTGTCGGCTCGCTCGTGCCCGACGCGGCCGCGTAACGAACGCCTCAGCGCCTCGACTTCGCCGGTGATCCCGTCCATGCCCGATGACGACAGATTTTCGACCATGGTGCTGGCTGCCGAAAAAGATACGGAGGGAAGCAGCATGGCCATGACCTGGCCGTCCTCCAGGCCTTTGGGCGTAATCTCGCCGGCCGTCGAGCAGCCGGCATAGCGGAGCGCCGGCGCGTGGTTCTCCAGCGCTTCCGAAAGGGCGACTGCCTCAAGCAGGCTTTGCGAGAAAAACAGCAGGGCAAACCCAGCGTCGATGGCCGCGGCTTCCACTGCCACCGCCCGGGCGAACGCATCCGCGTCGGGTTCGTCGGTGGTGAGAACCGATAGGCCGCATGCATAGCGCGTCCGTGAACTGGCCAGCGGCTTCCTCCTCTACTTCCTCCGACGCTCTTTTTGTGCGCGGCTCTTTTTTGATCCTGGCGCGCCGGCGTCGAAGTCATTGTTGTCTTCAAGTGCTACTTTGGCAATGAGCCAACATGACGGAATTGAATTTTCTGCTGTTTTTGACGGCATCGGCGCTCAGAAACTTCAGATCCCAAAACCACAGCGGAAGGGAGTGATCCATGGACGCCCAGGTCAGGAAGCTATTCGAACGGTACGAGCGGCTTTTCCGGAAATCCCTCGCCGGTGATGCCGACATGGACGAAGTCACGTCGGTCTATGCTTCCGCCTTCATTGCGGCGTCGCCTGCCGGCATCATGGTCGGGAAGAACGACGACCAGCTCAAGCAGGCTATGGAACAAGGCTATGCTCGCTATCGAGCGATCGGCACCAAGGAGATGCGAATACGCGATGATTCGCATTTCGCCGATAGACGAGCATCATTGCGTTGCCCACGTCGCCTGGACGTCGATCTTCGCGCGCAAAGGCCAGACTGACGTCACGATCGATTTCGACGTCCACTACCTCGTGCAGAAACTGGCCGGAGAGCCTAAAATATTTGGCTGGGTGTCAGGCGACGAGCAGGAGGTTCTCAGAAAGCACGGCATCGGCTGAAATCGGCCTGGCCAGCACCATTGCCGCTGATGGCCGGCAGGCGGCATCGCCAGGCGACCATGGTTTCGCTTCGCTCCGCTGTTTGCCTGTCTTTGCGTGACCGAAAGTACAATAGGCGGATTTTCGGCCGAACTGCATTCTCGCAATCTCGGCATTCCGCGGCACTATTTCCCGTGCTTCTATGCGGTATAAGAATAGCGGACAGATGGAGGGCTCGGGCACCACCGACGCCAAAAACGACCAAGGTAGCACCCAGGGAGGTTTCATGTCGGAGATATCATTGACGGTGAACGGAAAGCGGGTCAGCGGCACTGCCGAAGACCGTACGCTTCTGGTTCATTTCTTGAGGGAGAATCTCGGCCTGACCGGGACGCATGTCGGCTGCGACACCTCGCAATGCGGCGCCTGTGTGATCCATGTCGACGGCAAGGCGGTAAAATCCTGCACGATGCTTGCGGTGCAAGCCTCCGGGTCGAGCGTCGTGACCATCGAAGGTCTGGCGGACGGCGCCGACCTGCATCCGATGCAGGCGGCGTTCAAGGAGCATCACGGCCTGCAATGCGGTTTCTGCACGCCCGGCATGATCATGGCGGCGACCGACATGGTCAACCGCCATCCCGGAGGCCTCGACGAGGCCACGGTGCGGGCCGAGCTCGAAGGCAATATCTGCCGCTGTACCGGCTACCACAACATCGTGAAGGCGATCCTCGCCGCATCGGAGACGATGTCTTCGAAGGGCAAGGCCAGGCAAGCTGCATGAGGGGGAGTAAGGGAGTAGGGCAGTAAGGCAGTAGGGGAAGTCGGCTCAAATCCCTACTGCCCTACTGCCTTACTCCCCTATTCCCCTACTTTTTCGGGAGGAATTTCTGCGATGGGCATTGAAGGTGTTGGCGCTCGTGTAGCGCGCAAGGAAGACAAGCGGTTCATTACCGGCGCCGGGCGCTATGTCGACGACATGGTGGTTCCCGGCATGAAGCATGCGGCCTTCGTACGCAGCCCGCATGCGCATGCTGAGATCAAGAAGATCGATGTCAAAAAGGCGCAGGCCATGCCGGGCGTCATCGGCGTGCTGACCGGCAAGGAGCTCAAGGCCGACGGCATCGGCAATCTCATCTGCGGCTGGATGATCCATTCCAAGGACGGCTCGCCGATGAAGATGGGGGCGTGGTCGCCGCTGGCCTTCGACAGGGTCCGCTATGTCGGCGATGCAGTGGTCGTTGTGGTTGCCGAGACCAAGGGCCAGGCGCGCGACGCTGCCGAGGCGGTCGACATCGCCTACGAGGAACTGAAGGCGGTCGTCGACGCTCCGAAGGCGCTCGAAAGGAGTGCGCCACAGATCCATCCGGAAGCCGACGGCAATCTGATTTTCGACTGGGAGCTCGGCGACAGCGCGGCGACCAACGCGGCAATCAAGGCGGCTGCCCACATCACCCGCATGAAGATCGTCAACAACCGGCTGGTGCCCAACGCGATGGAGCCGCGCGCAGCGCTTGGTCACTACGACAAGGCCGAGGACCACTATACCTGCTGGACGACCTCGCAGAACCCGCATCTCGCGCGCCTGGTGATGAGCGCCTTCTACAATGTCGCGCCGGAAAACAAGCTGCGCGTCATCGCGCCGGACGTCGGCGGCGGCTTCGGTTCGAAGATCTACATCTACCCGGAAGAAATCGTCTGCCTGTGGGCCTCGAAGAAGACCGGCGTGCCGGTCAAATGGGTGGCCGACCGCACCGAGAGCTTTCTCACCGACGCCCATGGCCGCGACCATGTCTCGACGGTCGAAATGGCGTTCGACAAGGACAACAGGATCACCGGGCTGAAGGTCGACACCATCGCCAATCTCGGCGCCTACATGTCGCTGTTCTCGTCCTGCGTGCCGACCTATCTCTACGCGACGCTGTTGTCGGGCCAGTACGACATCCCGACGATCCACGCCAATGTGCGCGCCGTCTACACCAACACCGCGCCGGTCGACGCCTATCGCGGGGCAGGGCGGCCGGAGGCCACCTATCTGCTCGAACGCACCATGGAGACCGCCGCACGCGAGCTGGGCGTGTCTCCGGCGGAACTTCGCCGAAAGAACTTCATCACCTCGTTCCCGCACCAGACACCGGTCATCATGAACTATGATGCCGGCGATTATGCCGCTTCGCTGGACGCGGCGATGGCCGCTGCCGATTATGCCGGTTTTGCCCAGCGCAAGGCCGACGCCGCCAACAGAGGCAAGCTGCGCGGCATCGGCATAAGCTGCTATATCGAGGCCTGCGGGCTGGCGCCGTCGGCGGCGGTCGGCAGTCTTGGAGCGGGTGTCGGCCTTTGGGAAAGTGCCGAGGTGCGCGTCAACGCCGCCGGAACCATCGAGGTGCTGACTGGGTCGCACAGCCACGGCCAGGGCCATGAGACGACTTTCGCGCAACTGGTCAACCAGCGCTTCGGCGTGCCGATCGACAGCGTCTCCATCGTCCACGGCGATACCGACAAGGTGCAGATGGGCATGGGCACCTACGGCTCGCGCTCGGGCGCCGTCGGCATGTCGGCCGTTGTCAAGGCGCTCGACAAGGTCGAGGCCAAGGCCAAGAAGATCGCCGCCCATCTGCTCGAGGCCGACGAGGGCGACATCGTCATCGAAAATGGCGCCCTGAAGGTCGCCGGCACCGACAAACAAGTGCCGTGGTTCCAGATGGCGCTTGCTGCCTACACCGCCCACAACCTGCCTGGCGGCATGGAGCCGGGGTTGAAGGAGACCTCATTCTACGATCCGTCGAACTTCACCTTCCCGGCCGGCTGCTATGTCTGCGAGGTCGAGATCGATCCCGAGACCGGCGTGACCGAGGTCGTCCAGTTCGTCGCGGCCGACGATTTCGGCAACATCATCAACCCGATGATCGTCGAAGGCCAGGTGCATGGCGGCGTCGCCCAGGGAATCGGCCAGGCCTTGCTGGAGGGCACCCGCTACGACGCCAGCGGTCAGCTTTTGACGGCGAGCTACATGGACTACGCCATGCCGCGCGCCGACGACCTGCCGTCGTTCAAGGTCTCGACCTCGAACACGCCGTGCCCGGGCAATCCGCTCGGCATCAAGGGGTGCGGCGAGGCCGGCGCCATCGGGTCGCCGCCGGCTGTGATCAATGCCATCACCGACGCCATCGGCATCACCGATATCGCCATGCCGGCATCGCCGTCCACGGTCTGGGCAGCGATCCGGGCGACAACGAAACACTGAAAGGAGTGAATAGTGAATAGTGAACAGTGAATAGTGAATAGTAAGATTTCGCCGGAAGCTCTTCCCATTCACCATTCACCATTCACCACTTACTACTCACTATTCACTATTCACTATCTCGCACGGGAGAATCCCATGTACCCAGTCAACTATCACCGCGCCGCCTCGGTTGCCGATGCCGCCAAGCTGCTCAAGAGCGGCGATGCAAAGCTCTTGTCGGGCGGCATGACGCTGATCCCCGCGATGAAGACGCGGCTTGCCGCGCCTTCCGACCTGGTCGACCTGTCGCGAATCAAGGAACTGCAAGGCGTCAAGGTGTCGGGCAAGACCGTCACCATCGGCGCCGCCACCACGCATCACGATGTCGCCAGCGACGAGAAGCTGAACAAGGCGTGTCCGGCGCTCGCCCATATGGCGTCCCGGATCGGCGATCCGGCGGTGCGCTACAAGGGCACAATCGGCGGCTCGATCGCCAACAACGACCCCGCCGCCGATTATCCGGCGGCACTTCTGGCCCTCGACGCCACCATCGTCACCAACAAGCGCGAGATCGCCGCCGACGCATTCTTCACAGGGCTGTTCGAGACGGCGCTGGAGGACGGCGAGATCGTCACCGCGGTGACCTTCACCGCGCCGGCCAAGGCGGCCTATGAAAAGTTCCGCAATCCGGCATCGCGCTATGCGATCGTCGGTGTGTTCGTGGCCAACGGCGCGGACGGAGTCCGCGTTGCCGTCACCGGGGCCGGCGACAGCGGCGTCTTTCGTTCGAAGGAAATCGAGGCGGCGCTTGCCACGAATTTCGACGCCGCCGCCCTCAACGGAGTGAAAGTGCCGGCGAATGATTTGATGAGCGACATCCACGCCTCGGCCGATTATCGCGCCAATCTGATCGTGGTGATGGCCAAGCGCGCAGTGGCCGCCGCCAACGCATGAAGGAGGGGAGTAGGGGAGTAGGGGAGTATGTTACGCTTGCTCGCCGACCCAGACAATTTTTCCTTTTCCCTACTCCCATACTGCCCTACTCCCCTACTGCCTTCCGACATGGGGAGAAGAAGAGACGCACGAGCCATGCGGCTCGCCCTGCAAACCGCATCTGGCAGGGCAGCGCTGTCGCTTCAGCCGGTGATCGGCCTGGCATAGTAGCGCACCGCCTTCTTGCCGCCGTGGATCACCGCGTCGCCGACCTCGACGAAGCCGAGCGCTGCGTGAAAGGCATCCGAAGCCGGGTTGGGCGGTTCGGCATTCACCTCGCAGGTGACGATGGTCTGGCCGGCACGCAATGCATGGTCGAACAGATCCTCATAGAGCCGCCGGGCATGGCCGCGGCCACGCGCTTCTCCCGCAACGACGACGCGGTCGACATAGACGAAGCGCGGATAGCGCTCGCGGAACCACAGGAAGTTCGGGCTGTCGTAGCGGGCGTCCTGGTCGAAGGTCATGATGAAGGCTTCGAGCGCGCCGATGCGGCGCGCATAGAACGCTTCGTCGAGCAGGAAGGACAGGCGTTCCTGCTCAAGCCACGACAACTCGGCCGCGTGCGCGTTGTTGAGGGCGAGGATGACGGGCTCGTCCTGCGGCGAGACCCGGTCGATCGGCAGGCGTGCCCGTTTGTTTTCTTCCTTCGCGATCATGCTTTCGCCGCCGCAATCGTCGCCGCCACCAGCGCCGCGTCGGTCACCGTGTTGCGGTACTCGCGGTCGAGGTCGGTGCCGCCCATGCCAACCCGCGGATTGCGGTAGCGCATGGCACTCGGCACGTCCTTGAGTGCGGCGAAATGCATTTCGGTCAGTCCGGTTCTTTCCCGCACCTCGGCGATGTTGTTCGGGTCGAGCCCGCCGCAGCCGAGGATGATGATGCGCTTCCCCGCCTGTCGGACGAGGTCCGCCAGCAGGGCCACGCCCTCCAAAGCGGTGTCGCGCTGGCCGCTGGTCAGCACGCGGCCGACCTTGCTGCGGATCAGCGCTTCCAGCGCATCAGTCGGATCGCGTGTCATGTCGAAGGCACGGTGGCAGGTGACGTTCAAATGCCCTGCCGCCTGCACCAATTCGCTCATCCGCTTTTCGTCGATGGTACCGTCGGCATTCAGGCAGCCGACGACGACACCGGCGACGCCAAGCTCGCGCAGCGCGCTGATATCGGCGAGCATCGAACGATACTCGGCGTCACTGTAGAGAAAATCGCCGCCGCGCGGCCGCACGATGACGTGGAATGGGATCGTCGCCAGTTCGACGGCTGCGCGCACCATGCCAAAACTCGGTGTGACGCCGCCCTCGACGAGGCTGGCGCAGAGCTCGATCCGGTCGGCGCCGGCGGCTTGCGCGGCGAGCAGGCCATCGATGCCTTCGACGCAGATTTCGATCAGCGGCAGGCGAGGGCGTTCGGTGTCGGTCACAGGGCGATCCGTTGCTGATTCAAGATTTGCAGCCCTTAGCATCGGGCTCCGTGCCGCGAAAGCCGGAACTATTGGCTCAACGCGACGGGTTGTTGCGGTTTGCAATGCGGCCAATCAACGCCTTCAACCGCCTCAACGCCGCCACCCGGCAGATGGTCGGCGCCTGGGGTGAGCCGGACCGGCTCGCCGATATGCGTCATGGCTGGTTTCGCGGCGGCGCATCAGATCCGCAAATTGTGCGCGTTGGCGCGGACGAAATCGATGAACGCCCGCAGCTTTGGCGGGACGAGGCGACGGCTGGGATAATAGAGGTGGAGCGGTTCGTAGGTGGGACAGAAAGGCTCCAGCACCTTGACCAGCGCGCCTGAGGCGAGAAGCGGCGCAGCGAGGCCTTCGACGGCAAAGGCCAGGCCAAGCCCTTGCGCGGCGGCGGTGATGCAGAGCGGCAGTGTGTTCACGACCAGACGTGCGTCGGGCGTGAACTCGACCTGGCGTCCATCGACAACAAACTCCCAGGGCGAGATGGCGCGGGTGCGGGTGAAGGCGAAGGCGATGCAGCGGTGGGCAGCGAGGTCGGCGGGTCGTTTTGGCGTGCCGTTACGCGCCAGGTAGTCGGGGCTGCCCAACACCACCGTCTGCAACGGCCCGCCCAGACGCGCGCCGATCATATCCTTCTCGAGAAGCTCGCCGATCCGTAGGCCGGCATCGAAGCCCTGCGCGGCGATATCGACGAAATTGTCGTCGAAGATCAGGCTAAGCCGCACCTCCGGGTAGGCATCCATGAACGGCCCCATCAGCGGCTCGATCAGCAGCGGCGCGGCGATCCACGGCAGGCTCAGGCGCAGCGTGCCGGCGGGGCGGTCGCGGGTCTCGCGCAGTGCCGCGCCGGCCGCCCGGATGTCCTCAGCCGCTGGGCGCACGTGGTCGAAATAGTGGGCGCCGGCTTCGGTCAGGCCGACGCTGCGGGTCGTGCGGTTGAGGAGCCGCACCCCGAGACGCTCCTCGAGGCCCTTGACCGCCTCGCTGAGCGAGGCCGGGGCGACGCCGAGTTCGGCAGCGGCGCGGGTGAAGCTTTTTGCCTCCGCGACCTTCACGAAGGCGACGATGCCGCTGAACTGGTCGAGTCGCATTGTGAGGATATTCCAAATAGCCTTGTCGAACTCTACGGGTTTTTCCGGCGAACCAAAAGCGTCATGTTGGTCCGACGAACGGGCTTCGCTGTCGCGACGGCCCGAAAGGCAAGGAGACAGGACCGATGACCAGGCTTGCTTCGCTCACCGCCGGCGCTCTCCTGGCGGTGTCCGCCGCCCCCGCCAACGGCGGCCCGCAGGAAGACCGCAACATCCAGTTGATCAAGGACTATTACGCAGCCTATGCGACCGGGAACCCGGAGGCGGTTCGGCCCTTCCTGGCGGCCGACATCGTGTGGCGCATTCCCGGCCACCATCCGCTAGCGGCGACAAGCGCGGGCCGGAGGAAGTGGTCGCCTTCTTCCGTGGCCTTGCCGACGGCAAATTCAGGGCTGAGCCGATCTTCTTCCAGGCGCAGGGCGATCTCGTCGTCGACATCCATCGCGGCTGGTCGAACGTCGGCTCGGGTCCCGAGATCGACCAGCTCTACGCCCTGATGTTTCGCATCAGGGACGGCAAGATCACCGAGGCGCAGAATTTCTTGACCGACATGTACCAGTCGGACACCTTCTACTGGACGCACTACAAGCTGAAGCCACTGCCCGGCCGACTGGCGGACGACCGCTGAGACGGCGGCCTTTAATCCCGTCGCTCCGCGCTTTTCGCTCCAGGCCAAAGGAGATTTACGATGTTGAAAATCCTGACGCTGGCCACGGCAACCGCCGTCGCCCTCGGCTCAACCGCCTTCGCCGCATCGCGGGTCGAGCGCGTTGCTTTCGCCTCGCACGGTGAGCAGATCGTCGGCGATCTCTATCTGCCCGAGGATCTGGACCCGGCGAGACCTCGGCCCGCGCTGGTGGTGACCGGTGCCTGGATGACGGTGAAGGAACAGATGCCGGCCCGCTACGCCCGCGAACTGGCCGACCGCGGCTTCGTCGCCTTGACCTTCGATTTTCGCGGTTGGGGCGAGAGCGGCGGCGCCCGCCGCCAGTATGAGGACCCCAGCGCCAAGGTCGCCGACATCGAGGCGGCGGTCGCCTATCTCGCGGCCCGGCCCGAGATCAGCAAGGACCGCATCGGCGGGCTCGGCATTTGCGCCAGCTCCGGCTACATGGTCACCGCCGCCGCAAAAAATGCCGCGATCAAGTCGCTCGCTTTGGTCGCGCCCTGGCTGCACGATGCCGAGGTGGTCGAGCAGACCTATGGCGGCAAGGACGGCATTGCCAGGCTTGAAGCCGTGGGTGATGCGGCCGAGGCCGCCTATCGCCGCACCGGCAAACAGATATTCCTGCCCGCCGCCAGCCTGACCGACGAGCGGGCGATCATGTTCAAGGTGCCTTACTATACAGAGGCTGGTCGCGGCATGATCCCGGCCTGGCGCAACGAGGCCGATCCGGCCTTCTGGCGCGGCTGGCTGACATTCGATGCGATCCAGGCTGCCCGGCGCCTGCATCAGCCCTTGCTGATGGTGCACAGCGAGGCGGCTGCCATCCCGCAGGGCGCGCACAAATTTTACGGGCGGCTGACCGGGCCGAAGCAGGAGCTGTGGCTCGACAACGTCACCCAGTTCGACTTCTACGACCGCGCTGCGCCGGTGAAGACAGCGAGCGACGCCGTTGAGGCGCATTTCCGCGCCACGCTGGGCGGTGCAGGGGAGGCGGGACAATGAGCCCCGTCACCCGCCGGTTTGTTTTGGCCTCGGCAGTTTTTGCCGCGACGCTTGCCGCTCTGCCCGCCTTGAGCACCATGCAGTCCACGGCTGCGCTGACGAGCGAAGACAAGACCGCCATCGCCGAGGCGGTGGCGGGGATCGGCCTCTATGCCGATTTGCGCGAATGGGATCGGGTAAAATCCTATTTCACGACCCGCGTCACGACCGACTATACCAGCCTTTTCGGTGGCGAGGTCGCGACCAGCGACCGCGACGCGCTGATTGCTCAGTGGCAAGGCCTGCTGCCGGGCTTCGACGCCACCCAGCACCTCATCACCAACATCGTTGTCGAAGGCGCGGGTAACGATGCGGTCGCGCGCAGCCATGTCCGCGCCAGCCACTGGATCGGCGCCCGGTTCTGGACGGTCGGCGCCAGCTATCTGCACCGGCTGGTGCGGACGCCCGAGGGCTGGCGCGTCAGCGCCATCTCGATCCATCGCTTGTACGAGGAGGGCGACCGCGCCGTACTGGCCGCCGCTGCGAACCGGGTGGAGGCGGCGGCGAAATGACAACGCAAGCTTGCGTCGGGAATCGGCGCCGACATTGGTGGTCCGGCCACTGCCCGATCATTTCATGTCGATGTGAACTCGTTTCGGTTCGGGAGCTTTGCCTCTCCTGAACATGCCTGGCGTCATGCCATGCATGGTCCGGAACGCACGGGAAAGATGGCTCTGGTCGGCGAAACCTGCGGCAATGGCGGCATCTGCGAGGCCGAGCCCCTGTTCGATCAAGGAGCTGGCGCGACGCAGTCTCCGGTCGCGGATATAGGCTGCAGGCGTCAGGCCAATCGCCTTCTTGAAATCCCGGATGACCTGGAACCGGGTGACGCGCGCTGCGTCGGCAAGCCGCTGCAGGTCGAACTGCGAGCCAAGGTCGCTTTCGACAAGCTCTTCGTAGAGCGAGAACCTCCGTCGCGATCCCGGGCTTTCGATCTCCTCTACCCGCCCGCTGCAATCGCCATGCCGAACGATGAGACGCCTCAATGCGACGAGCAGCGACGTCTCGGCTTGCGTCGCGTCCTGCCAGATCGAGCCCTGGTGTGCTGCCAGCAACGCTGCGGCGAGATCGCTGTCTTCGATATCAGGACGTGAGAAGACCGGAGCGTCAGCCCTGCCCAACTCGTGGGCGAGCCCCGCCATCAGCGGCACCGGGGGATAAAACGTCCGATAGGCCCAGCCTTCGTCCGCACCCTGTTCCCCGTCATGCCACTCCTCGGGATTGACGACGGCAATGGTGCCTGCCGGAGCGACTATTTTGTGGCGCCCGATGCGGATGCGTTCGCAGCCGGCCGTGATCAGCGCGATCACATAGGTTGGGTGCGTGTGCAGCTCATAGCGATGCTGCGTGAAGCGCGCCTTGAACAGGCCAAGCTCAGGGAAGCTGGGGTGGCGCCAGTATTTCCTGGTCTCTGTCGCGTCCACGGCTTTTGTCCCTGCAGCGGTCAATCTGGTTCAAGACGCCTGTTGTGCGACCCTCTAATCGTGATCCAAACCGCCCTTTGCGGCTTGGAAGGAGAGCATCATGCTGCATAATGACCCGATCGCCGCTCTGACTCCAGAGGTCTTAGCCTGGCGGCACCACATCCATTGCAATCCCGAACTCGGATTCAAGGAATACGAAACGGCGCGTTTCATTGCCGAGAAACTGCGCGCCTTCGGCCTCGACGAGGTGCATGAGGGGATCGGCGGCACCGGGGTCGTCGGCGTCCTGCGCAGCGGCACGGGCACACGCGCCATCGGCCTTCGCGCCGAGCTGGACGCGCTTCCGGTCGCAGAAAGGACCGGTTTGCCCTATGCGTCCAGGAACGAGGGCGTGATGCACGCCTGCGGCCATGACGGCCACACCGCCATGCTGCTCGGCGCGGCCAGCCTGCTCAGCCAATCCCGCGCCTTCGACGGCACCGTCTACTTCGTCTTCCAGCCAGCCGAAGAAAACGAAGGCGGCAGCCTGCGCATGATCGAAGACGGCCTGTTCGAGCGTTTCCCGGTCGAGGCGATCTATGCCGTCCACAACTGGCCGGGCTTGGAGCAGGGGACGATCGCCGCTCGCGCTGGAGCACAGATGGCGGCCGTCGACAATTTCGAGCTGACCTTCGAGGGTTTTGGCGCGCATGCCGCCATTCCGCAGTTCGGCGACGACCCGATCCTGGCCGCGGGCGCCTTCGTCCAGGCCGTCCAGCGCATCGTCAGCCGCTCGGTCGATCCGCAAACCGCGCTGGTCGTCAGCCTCACCCAGATCCACGGCGGCAATGTCGGCAACATTGTGCCGGGCAGGGTGTGGCTGCAAGGCACCTGCCGGTTTTTCGAGCCCGGTCATTCCGATCATTGCGAGAAGCTGATCGGCGGGATCGCCCACGGCATTGCCGCAGCCCATGCGCTCAAGGCCACGCTCGACTACAAGAAGGGCTATCCGCCGCTCATCAACACGGCTGACGCCACGGCCCGCGCCATCGCGGCAGCCGCCGCCACCGTCGGCAGCGAGAACGTCACGACCGAGTTCAGCCCGAGCCTCGGCTGCGAGGATTTCGCCTTCATGATCCGCGAGGCAGGCGGTTGCTACGCGTGGATCGGCGTCGGCGACGTCGGGCCCGGCGAGGGCCTGCACGGCAACCGCTACGTTTTCAATGACGAGATCGTGCCGACCGTGCTGCGCTACTACGTCAATCTGGTCGAGCAGACGCTTCCCGCCTCGTGAACCGTCACAGGGAAAACTGATAGCTCAGCGGGAAGTGCCGATGTGAATGCGTTTCGTCGGCGATAAGCCGGGAAGGAGTCAGGCGCTAACCTCCCGACACATCTCAGCCGGCTGTGGCCACGAGTTGCGTTACGCGAACAGGATTTTCCAGCACTGCCTGTGCGGTATCGGCCTGATTTTCATCGACCTGCGCCATCACGAAAATGACGCCTTGTTCAACATTCGGCTCACCCGGCTGTCTGGCAACATCGGCAGATGCCTGGAGAAGCCCACCAGCAAAGCCGCCGCAGGCCCCACCGACAAGAGTTAGGCCAGCCACCGCTCCGACAGGATCAATGCCGGTGGCCTCAAAAGCACCCAGGCCGATTAACAGACCAGCGGCCGCACCAAGCGCGGCACCGCCCGGACCGCGCAGGACAGCCCTGATTTCGTCGTCGTAAGGTCCGATGACGCTGATCTGTTCTTGAGAAACTCCTGCTGCCTGAAGCGCGGCAACGGCACACGCTGCCTGGTCGCGGGAATCGAAAAGTCTGCTGATTGTTCGCATCTTGACACTGCCCATCGCATAGTCGCCCGCCGCTCGTTTCGAAGCGGCGGGCGTCTCCTCCCCTCGCGTTCAGGTCACTGAATGATCTTGACGATCTTGCGTGTGCCGGGATCAACAAGAACGGTGCGATTGTCAACGACGACGTAGCGATACTCGACGTCGGGAACCTCGTGAAGCTCGACCGTCTCGGGTATCGTTGAACCGATATTGAGTTCCACCCCAGGGAGTTCCACGGATGCGAGCGGCTGCTTTTTCACATATTCCCTGATCACGGTCTCCTGTTCAGGCGCGATGATCACGTCCTGAGCGGCAACAGCGCCAACGCTGGCCAGCAGAAAAAGGCCCGCGGCTGCGGTGGAAAGATGCATTCTCATAACTGCCTCCTTTATGTCTGTGACTTGTAAGCCCATTTGCGCTGGACGGCATCAGCGCCTTGCTTAGCCAAACTTGAGGCAGCCGCAAACGTTCCTTAGCTGGGCTTCGGTCCGATTCGGCAGACCTCTGCGTAGGACCTAAGTCTGACGCGTCGCGCCCAAAAGACGATGCCGCGGGTTTCGGGGCGCACCGACTGCACGCTTCAATTGCTATGAACCATGGGCGCTATGAAACCGTAGGCGCTTTGAACCGCAGGCGACAGCGCAACGCAGCGGCCCCCCCCCGGCAAACGGCGGGGGGGGCCGAGCCAGGCCAATTAGGTAAAAAAAGAATTTAAAACTAACTAGGGGGGGAGGGAGGGCCAAAAACGGGCCCTAT
>NZ_JBVVQV010000004.1:353290-377315 GCF_055811235.1 Mesorhizobium sp. WSM4810
CCCCCACCCCACTATAAAATTTCATCTCCCCTGGGGCTATACCAACCGGTCGCGTCTCCCCCCCCCCCCCCCCCCCCCCCCCCCGCGCCCCGCCGCCCCCCCGGGGCGCGCGGCTCCTCCCAGGCCATTTCAGTCAATCGATGATTTTAACGATCCTGCGTGTGCCTGGATCGACAAGAACGGTCCGATTGTCGACGACGACGTAGCGATATTGGACGTCGGGAACTTCATGAAGCTCGACCGTCTCGGGCAGCGCCGAGCCGATATTGAGCTCCACGCCAAGCAGGTTCACCGAGGCGAGCGGCTGCTTTTTCACATACTCCCTGATGACGGTCTCCTGTTCGGGCTGGATGATCACGTCCTGGGCAGCCACGGCGCCGACACTTGCCAGCAGCAGAAATCCTGCGGCTGCAGTGGAAAGATGCATTCTCATAAGTTTTTCCTTCCTGATGAGCTGTCTTGCGCTGGGACGCATCTTCGTCGCGCCAAGCTCACCTTCAACAACGAGACAGCTGCAAACGTTCCGCGGCTGGGCTTCGGTCCGACCAGAGACGCCGTGCCATTGGACCTAAGTCTGAATTGTCGTGCGCAAAGGGCGACGATGGAGTGTGGCCCGGAACCACGACTGCCTGCACTCGTTGCTCGCCGTGCGTCACGGGAGGAATCGATGGAGAATAGTGTTCACCAAGCCCGCTGGCTACTTGCACCGGTCTTCGCTGTCTCCATTGCCTTCCTGGCAATTGGAATAGTCGTCAGCTGACGAACGACCGACTTAACGATGTGACCGATGGACGAACATATCTGCGCAGCCAAGTCCCTTCCTGCGCCGATAAGGGACCACCCGCCATTCCTCGATTTGGCGGGTGGTCCCTAGTTTGCGTCCAATGTTCAAACGAGCTTTAGTGGGAAAACGGAAATGGACGACAACAACAAAGATCGATCGTTTCTCGACCGCGACCGCCTGTCGGTGGATCAGTATTACGAGGTGGAGCATTTCGCGCGAGAAAATGGCGTTTCGCCCAGCCAGGTCAGCAGGCTGATCAAAAAGAACGGCAACGATCGGATGACCCTTACGCAAGCGGTGAGAGCATTGCGCGACCGGAAGTGAAAGACGCCGCACCTTCCGCCGCGCTGCCAGGGGCGACCGGTGCCGGCAGCACGTGGTTGAGGCGTCATATTTGCTGCCTCGCTCAACCATGGCAGTGGCGCTTGCGCAAAAAACCGCAAGGTTGCGGTTTTCGTCCAGCCCGCAAGCCCTAGGTTTCCTTGTTATTGATCGGTGCAGATCAAAGATGGCGTCACTTAGCGTCGTTCGACGACAGATTGGCTGGTTCTCTCGAATCGTGCCGCTGGCGCGACGCGCCGCCGACCGGGCCGGTGGAGATATGGCGCCATACAGACCGACAAGATTGCTCGATCGGTGGAATGCACTGTCGCTGGCCACTCAGTTTCTGCTCGCCGGCGGGCTGTTTTCGCTGTCGGCGATGATCGTGGTGGGAATGTCCGTGACAAGCCAGATTGAAGCCGCCGTCACCCGGAACTCGGCCGCCTCTACCGCTCTTTACGTCGACAGCGTCATCGCGCCGCTGCTTCCCGACATGCGCAGGAGCGAGATGCTGGACGAGAGCGTTGCGCACGCGCTAGATGAAACGCTGGGACAAGGCGCGCTCGCCAAAAGGCTCGAATCGGTCAAGCTATGGCGCCGCGATGGCACCATCCTCTATTCGACCAATAAAAATTTGGTCGGGAAGCGCTTTCCACTCAGCGACAATCTCCGGGCCGCATTCGCCGGCGACATGGTTGCTGAATTGGACAGGCACTATGACAACCAGGCTGAGAGGGACAGCGGCCTGCATCTTCTTGAAATCTATAACCCGATGCTTCAGCCATGGTCGGGCGAAGTCGTGGCTGTTTTGGAATTCGACGAGATCGCCACCGATTTTGAGAAGGATCTCCGGCAGGCACTGGTTCGGACCTGGTTCGATGTCGCAGCCGTCACCGCGGGTTTTTTCCTCGGTCTTTCGGTGATCGTTTTTCGTGGCAGCCGCACGATTCGTTCGCAGAGCCGCTCCTTGAAGCAGCGCATTGCCGAACTTTCCGGCCTGGTTGCTCAAAACAGAATGTTGAGGCTGCGGGTGCAGCGTGCTTCGCAGCGCGCCACGGCACTTAACGAGCGTTACCTCAGGCGGATCGGCGCTGACCTGCACGACGGGCCGGCGCAACTGGTTGCCCTCGCTGCGCTAGGGATTGACAGCCCCGTGCTAGCCGATCCTGCCACGCCGGCTGCGGCGCGCGCGCGGGAATTGCAGGTGGTCAAAGCGAATCTGGACGATGCGATGCGAGAAATCAGGAATGTCAGCAAGGGTCTTATGCTGCCGCATGTCGAGAACGCCGAGTTGACGGAAATCCTCGAGCTTGCCGTGCGAGCGCACGAAGAGCGGACCGGCGTCAAAGTGATGCTGTCCATGACCGGGAACCACACACCCTTGTCGCCAGCGGCCAAGATCTGCATCTTTCGCTTCATTCAGGAGACGCTGAACAACGGCTTCCACCATGCCGGGGGTGCCGGTCAATCGGTCGCGAAACATTTCGACGGGGAGCGCGTTTGTATCGAGGTTTCCGACACCGGCCCAGGTTTCGACCCGAAGATCATCCACCCTGAACGGCTGGGGCTCATCGGGCTGCGTGAGCGGGTAGAAAGCCTCGGCGGCCAATTTGACGTAACATCTTCACAGAATGGCACGGTGGTGAAAATGGTTCTCAACACAGTCGAAATAGGACAGGCGTGATGGCAGCGGCCATAAAGCTCGCCATTGTCGACGACCATCCGCTGTTCAGGGAAGGCGTTGTGCGCACCCTCGAGCAGATCGGCGGGTTCGAGATCGTTGCCCAAGGCAGCAGTAGAGATGACGCCTTGCGGATATCGGAAGACCAGCAACTCGATATTCTGCTGATGGACATCTCGGTGCCTGGAGGGGGCCTCAGCGCGGTCGAGCCGGCTCTGGAGCGGCACCCGGATCTGAAAATCGTGATGCTGACCGTTTCGGAGGAAAACCAGCACGTCATGACCGCCTTGCAGAGCGGGGCAAAAGGCTACGTCCTGAAGGGTGTCGGGTCGAGAACCCTGGCCGCCATACTGCGCACGGTGGCGATGGGCGAGCGGTATGTTTGCCCGCAATTGTCGGCGCGCGTGTTGGTCGACTTGTCGAGCCAATCAACCGCGATCGAGAAACCCGACGTGCTGGCCGAACTCACCAGTCGCGAAAGAGAGATCCTGACGCTCGTTGCCGCGGGATTGAGCAACAAGCGGATCGGTCTTCAGCTGAACCTGCACGAGAAAACCATAAAGCATCACATGACGCGGATTCTGGCCAAGCTCAATGTGAGCAACCGGACCGAAGCCGCGATGACATTGCGCGACGCGACCGAGCATCAGCATCCGCCTGTCGGCCATCCTGCATGAAGCAAGACAGCCTTGCGGTCAGTGGAACGCGCCTTCACTCGATCATCCGGAGCAGTCTTGGCCGATCGGAGTTCTTTGCCTGCCGCCGAATGATGGTGCGGCCCATGGCATCGCGCATCTCATAATGGCCGCCGTCGATGCGCTCGCTCAGCCCGTTGGAATGCACCACACCCACGCTTGCCCCGCGCACCTCCACTCGGTCTCCAGTGGTCGCGTTGATATATGTTTTGGGCTTGTTGCCAGGATTTAGCGCGGTAGCCGGATTTGTCGGCGGCGTGACGTTCAGTGCTTTTGCTTCGTCCTCGTCCGCGTTGCCGATCGGGTCCGTATCCTGTGGGTCTGCGGCATTTCCTGGGTCTGCGGCATTTCCTGGGTCTGTGGCGCTGCCAGGGTCTGTGGCGTTTCCAGGGTCTGCGGCGTTGCCAGGGTCTGTGGCGTTGCCAGGGGCATTTCCAGAGTTGCCGGGGCTTTCAGCGTCTCCAGAGGTGCCGGAGTCAGAGTTCCCAGCCTTCCCAGAGTTCCCTTGTGCCCAGGCGGCCTGCGGGCTTAGCGTCAGGGACAGGCCGTCCTGTGCCACACGGTAGGGGCTCACGACGAGAACCAAGGCCGATGCGCTCAGGCAGATGGCGACGCGAAGCCCTCGAAGAGATTTGAGACTGCGCTGCGATTGAGGCCGGGCAGGCCGCGCACTGGCGAGAACTCTTGTCTCACAATGCTTCGGGCGCTGCGGCCGTATTGCTTCTGTGATCAATGAATTTGCCAATAGCACGCCAGAGTATCCTTTGACCGTCACGCTCCAGGTTGCATTTCTACCTATTTCGAATTCGCCCAGGAATCCTTTGCCCAAGTCATTCCTTCGCCCAACTCAATCCTCTGTACTCTGCACCAATTTATCACGCTTTCGCCATCATTGGGCTGTGTCAAGACCCACCAGTCTCAAGGGGAGAAACCGGTGGGTCTCGCTGGCGCAGGAAGGGACTCATGACTGCGCGAGTGCGTTGCCTTCATCGGTCGACCTCATCAGCCGATGAAAAGCCCAACGGCTGCAACCCCAAACACTAGGCCAAGTACCGGAAAAAGCAGCCAACGTGCCTGGTGAATGCTGGGGTCGATTGCAGCCTCCTGTCACGGTGTCGACATCGCAACGACGCCTGCAGGAGCTCGGTTCCTAGAAACTCCCCCATTTCAGGCTTTTGCCATAGCGGTCCCGGACCAAAGCACTGCCTGGGCCAGCCCATGGTCGGCAGCCGGCCAGACCGAAGTCCTATCTCAGGCCTTTTGAGCAGGGAAGACGTCGTCCAGATGTAATCCAGTTGGGAAGCGGCTGGAAGGAACCTCGACACGCAGGAAGCCTGTCAGTTGAACAGGCGTAATAGCCGTGCCTTCGGTGGCAGGAGACTGGTCGATGCAGACGAGGGGTCCGCCGTGGAGCAGCGGACCCCTCGATTAGCCCGAACTAGGGCGTCAGGTCAGAATAAGGACGATCTTGAATGTATCCGGGTCGACGATGACGATACGGCCATCGGCCAACACGAAATACTGGTACTCTTCGTAAGCCGGGACGATCTCGATGATTCGCCGTGGCAGAGGACGCAGTTCAACCCTCTGCCGCGGAACCTCGACACCGACTGAGATGTCAAAGTCGACGTCGGCAACCGGTTCGACCTTTTCCTGCTTGAGGATCTGGGTGACTTGCGTTTTCTGCTCAACGGTCACATTGCTGATCGCGCCGGTCTCCGTCTCATCCTGTGACTGAGTAGTGCCCTGAGTCTGCTGCTCGGTGGTGGTACCGGCCTCGCCCTGGGTCTGCTGCTCGGTCTGGGTCTTGGCCTTGTCCTGCGTCTGTTGCTCGGTCGTGGCGCCAGCCTCGCCCTGGGTCTGCTGCTCGGTCTGGGTCTTGGCCTTTTCCTGCGCCTGTTGCTCGGTTGTGGCGCCGGCCTCGCCCTGGGTTTGCTGCTCGGTCTGGGTCTTAGCCTTGTCCTGAGCCTGTTGCTCGGTTGTGGCGCCGGCCTCGCCTTGAGTCTGCTGCTCGGTGGTGGCGCCGGCCTTACCCTGTTCGCCCACAGCACCTTCCGGGCAACCGGCCGAGCCGGCCGGGCAGTCGGTGCCGGACTGGCTTTGGGCCGGCTGCTGTTCCTGAGCGAATGCTGCGCCACAGCCAACGCCTATGGCCAGCATACTGGTGATCAGAACTTTTTTCACGAGACGTCTCCTTCGAAAAGTCTGTCCCTTCATGGGGAAAACCACCTCTGGAATGTTTTGTTCCAGGCGAATTGACCGGGCGCGGAAGCCGCGTCCAGGCGCGCCGGACTGAGCCAGCGAGCGCGCCGAATAGGCCGTGTCCTTGTTCCAGCAGAGGCGCGGGCTCTCCGTTCGGCCCACTCTTCCAACTGGCGGTTGGTAGACGCCGGGCAGCCGGCACGCGAATGATTTTTCTCGCTCCGCGCGCACCGGGCACATCTCAGCCCCCGAGCCGTGCTTGGTGACCGCTTGATCGCCCCGTCGCACCTGCGGGTACGGCGGGCTTTTTTTGCCTGTGCCAGCCTGTGAGGCTGGAACACTGTCCTGCGACGAAAGTTTAGTGCCAGCAGCGTAGTATTGTCCCCTCATACAATGCTGCGAGATCGGTAGCTCCGGTCAACCCGCGTCTTCTCCCCGAGGGCGCGGGCTTTTGTCCAGGCCTTCCGGCGTGACGAATGCTGCCGACGGCCTTTGCGAGAGTTCGGTTTCATCGGGAGCGATGGCCTTTAGGCCGTCCTCGGCTGCGGGTTGCAGCGCTACACAGCGACGTTCCGCATGCGGTCCCTGTCCTGCGAGGAGGTTTGCTTCAGTCCCGAATTGGCCGTTCCTTGCCAACAAAAAGTGCGCTTCACATATTTTCTGCAGCCGTCGCTCACGGCTCTCGTGGTAATGAACGACAGGACTTTCGACCGGACTGTTTTCGTCAGGAAAGGGGAGTTCATGGTGGAGGAAATCGAATGCTTGGCCGATGCTTTCGAGTTCCTGCAGGAATCGCCGAACAATCGCCGAGGGCCAATCTTTGACACGGCGTTCCGCGCCTGCCAGCGCGCCTATGATGGCCAGGTTTCCATTTCCGTTGCACGCGAGGCTTTCGCCGGCTTCGCGAGATCGGCCAAAATTCTCGAGGACGCCTCTGCAGCTATGCCCTGGATGACGGCACAGAAAACCGGTCGCGGTGGCGTGACGGCGTAACCGATGTAGCTGCCTAAAGCGCGTCGCGTTGGAATGGACCCATGCGACGCATGCGGCTCGCTTAGGGTTTTTGAAGTGATGCACGCCGTATTGCAAAACCGCTGCGCACCCTCGGTTCCACCCCGAGGACGTGCTTTTGCGCGACATGCATCAGCGGAAAGATGGCCGGCGCCGCAGGGAGCGGGGGAGGTGGGGTTGCCTAGGTTGGCGCCGGCCAGGCGGCGTTGGGGTTCGCCACGAAGGAAGCGTAGCAAAGTTTGCCAGATCGGTTATGGCGTCGCGGAAGTTCGCCGGGCCTGACTATGCCTCCGGGGATTTCCCTTCCAACGTTGTTTGTTCGAGGGGCATTACCTGCGCGCGATCGCCGATTTGGAGCGGCGTGCTCGCCGATCGGAACTGCGTACTTAGAAATCGCACTTCTGGGCTTATGCAACGAACGCCAGCTAATCCGGCTTTGGCACGGAGGTTATCGTCGCCAGATAGAAGCCTGAGCATGACTTCCGTCCGTACGTGGTCGAAGGCTGCTGGCACTGAATTGGACGACGACTGCGTCCGTCAGAGAGGCGTCCGAGGACGTTGCGCAGGAATCCAATTCCCCATCGGGCTGATGCTAGGCCTGCTTCTACTCCCTTTGCTTGGTGCATGGCTTATAGGCACCGCCTTTCTGCTGTCCAACAACGTCATCTATCTGTCATATTGTGAACTTCCCGAAAACTTAGCCGACGATAGACTCCCTGCCCGAACACCCCAAAGCGTGGCCAATGCTGGGCGACAGGGAAGGGGGAGGCATGGAGGCGTCAATGCGAGAAGGGAGGTCACTTCTTGCCCTGAAATGCGCGTTGCTGCTCGCAGTGATCCTCCTCACCAATCATGGCTTTATCGACCGCATCCGGTTGCTCATTGACGATCAGCGCCAGCTGACCTTGGTGATCTTCAGCATCATCTGGGTCATCTCTGTGTTGGCAGTGTTGGCCGCTGCCTTTCATCCCAACTGGATCATTCGGCTCTTGTGGGCTGTCCCCCTCGCGATATCAAGCGCCGCAGCCTATGGCTATTACCTTGTCCAAGGGTCCGAGTTCTTCATCTTCGACGTTCTCAATTTCTGGACGGTCCGCCACGAGGCTCACAGGGCGTCCGAATTTTATTCCAATGCGATTTGGTGGTCGGTCGCTGTCGCGATATTGGGTGTTGTCGCAATCGCCATGCCCCCCTCCCTTCCGCCACTGGCGGCACGCAAGACCAGATACTGGTCACCACTAGTGCCCATGTTGCCGATCGTCCTCATTGCGGGCGTGGTTATTTATCGAGAGGGCAAAGGTTCAGAAGCGTTGCCGAAGCAGTTCTCGCCGCTGTCCCTGGCAGCGATCGCAGCTTACAAGTTGAACAGTGGAACGTTCCCGGAGCGGGAAATCGTATCCATGACGCCGGAACGAAAACAGGCGCGGGCTATCGTGCTGCTGGTCGACGAAAGCATTCGGTCCGACTTCGTAAGTCTTGAGCCCCGTAACCCCGTCACTCCGCAACTGGCCGAACTCAGAAGCCGATTGATTGATTTTGGCCCCGCTGTGTCCGGCTCAAATTGCTCTCTTCAATCGAACGCATTGCTTCGCTTCATGGCCTATCCTCGAGATCTAATTCAATCAGTCAGGGCGAGCCCGACAGTTTGGCAGTATGCAAGGAGGGCAGGTTATCGCACCGTGTTCATAGACGCCCAGGCAGGTTTCGTCACCGTCTATGGCAAACTGCAAAACTACATGACGCCCGCCGAAGCGATTTCGATCGACCGATTCTACAAGTTGGACAATGCAATTCGAACGCATGATCTCGACGATGAACTCGTTAATATCGTGCTCAAGGAAATGAGCGTCGGCGATCCTGTTTTTATATACGCGAACAAGAATGGCGCGCATTTCCCCTACAGTGACGGGTCGCCTGCGGAGTTTGCATCCGACGCCGGCACCTCAGGGACGCTTCAATCCTATGCAAACGCGGTGCGCTGGTCGACAGACCGCACTTTGTCCCGTTTGATCGATGGGGCCGACTGGAGGGACGCAACGATGATTTACACGTCGGACCATGGACAAAATTTCAGCGTCGGCCGTCTCACGCACTGCAGTTCATATACGAATGTAGACCCGAACGAAGCCATAGTTCCAATGTTAGTTTCAACCGGGGATGAGGAGCTTCGGGCCCGCTTTGAGAAAGTCGCCACGCAATATCCGAACATGGCCACTCATTTTGCGATAGCGCCAACGCTGTTGGAGTTGATGGGGTACCGACCATCCGAAATATCGGCTCGATACGAAAGCTCCCTCCTTCACAGCCTGACATCGCAGCTTCAGTTCGTAACAGACGATATCCTCGGATTGTTCTCCAATCGTCCCGCTTGGCACTCCGTCGATCCAACGATTCAAAAGGGTCGCCAGCGGCTTGACCTCCTGGTTACGCTGACGAACTCGCGTCCGAATATTTGCGAGGGCGGCATTGGCTGCGTCGCAGAACCGGAACCAATCTCGAGCGAATAGCAGGGGATGGCAGAGAAAAAGGAAGATCGACAATGGCGAATGAACGCAAGTCGGCTGACGCGGCATTGAACGACAGCAAGAACACGCTATTGGATGGCCGCAAAACACATTCTCGACTTGTCCAGCAGATACCCAATGCCATAACAGCGCTGGCGCTTTGCTCGGGCTTGGCTTCCGTTCGCTTCTCGATCGAAAACGAGTTCGAATTCGCACTGTTGGCGATCGTCGTGGCAGCAGTGCTCGACGGTCTTGATGGCCGTCTGGCGAGGCGGTTGCATGCGTCGTCACAGTTCGGAGCCGAATTTGACAGTCTTGCGGATTTTCTTAGCTTCGGCGTAGCGCCGATCGTCCTGCTTTTCTTTTGGGGCGAGGCATTGATGACCGGCCCGTTCAGCCTGTGCCTAATGGCATTCGCTCTTGCTTCGGCCGCGCGCCTGGCGCGCTTCAATGCGCAGTCAAATTCGGCAGCAGCGGCATGGCAGAAAGCGTATTTCACTGGGATGCCGACACCGGCCGCTGCCCTAACGGTTTTGTTGCCCATATCGCTGGCTTCGCCGACACCTGCAACTGTTCAGATTGCGGGGCTGCACGCAGCTCTGATCGCTTTCTTGATGGTTTCGACGATCCCGACTTTTTCCGGGAAGAAGTGGGCTTGCCAAGTCCCCAAGAGGACGATGATTGCGTTGTTCTTGGCAGTCGCAGGGCTAGTTGCGGCCGTCATGCTCTACCCCAGCGAGTTTCTGGTTGTTCTGACTGTCCTTTATCTCGCCTCCATTCCGATCAGCTGGATCAGTTTCCGTCATGATGAGAAAATTCACGACGAAATCGATGTCGAAACCGCTCGGGTAGTGGAATGACATGTGGAAGCCTTGATGGCTGTCCAGGTCCCGGCTCGGGCAGGCAGCAACTACCTCGCGGCAACGGCCGCCTCCCACCTATGGCGACCTTCCGAACGTCTGCAACGAGCAGGGCCGCGCCGCTCTTCCCCGATCTGTGAGGACGGTCTCGGGCGGGTACCAAGCGTTCGATTCAATCCACTCTAGCCGGGTTTATGCACAGCGCTGAACGTTTGGCGGCCTGAGGTGTTGATCTTTCGAAGCGGAAGCAGCAGTCCTTTTCAGGGCCGTTCGCCGCAACTGGCGCATCTACTGCTTTTCGATCCCCGTGAACGGCAATGCCGGCGCTGACCGCGCAAACGCGGACGTGCCTCGCCTGTGCGACGTATTCAGAAACCACGTTTCTAAGGTCATGCAAATTGCGCCGTCTAATCCAGCATCGCCCGGCGAGCTAGCTTTAGCGCTAGTCACCAAATTGCCAATGTCTCAGTCGGCCGGGAAGCTCCAGGCCGCTTGGCAAGCCTGTTCGGGTGGAGCAACCCAGGAGAACTACCGGCCATGATCTCACTGAATATCAACGGGCGAGAGCACGAGGTTGACGTTGACCCCGAAACCCCGATCCTTTGGGTCCTGCGTGACACGCTGGGAATGAGCGGCACCAAATTCGGCTGCGGCGCAGCGCTTTGTGGCGCTTGTACGGTGCATCTGGACGGCGAGGCAATCCGCTCGTGCAGCACACCGGTTTCCGCCGTTGAAAGCGGCAGGATCACCACGATTGAAAAGACAACCGACGGCACCGACCGTGTCGGTGCGGCTGTCCACGCTGCATGGGTCAGGCACGACGTGGCACAATGCGGCTACTGTCAGAGCGGCCAGATCATGAGCGCGACGGCTTTGCTCGCGTCGCTGTCGCCCGGCGCGCAGCCGACCGCCGAAGAGATCGACTCCGCCATGGCCGGAAACATCTGCCGCTGTGGAACCTATGCCCGTATCCGCGCCGCTATAGCCGACGCCGCCAGCACCCTCGTCTGAAGGAGACGCATATGTTCCCCAACATGGATCACAAAGAGCTGCCGCGTGCGCTGCAGCACATCCTGGAACGGGGCCGTTCAACGACGGTCCAGGCGATGCCACGCCGCAGCTTTCTCAAGCTGACGGGGACCCTCGGCCTGGCTGTCGGCATTTTCCCTGATTTGGCAGTCGCGCAGTCGTCCGAGGCCGATGAGGCGGCAGCCAGTCTGAAGCCGACCGAGCAGCCCTCTGCATTTGTCCACATCGCGCCCAATGGAGAGGTTACGGTCACAATCAACCGGCTGGAGTTCGGTCAAGGCGTCCAAACGGCATTGCCCATGATCCTTGCCGAAGAACTCGATGCGGACTGGAACCTGGTGCGCAGCCAACTCGGCACCAATGACATCGCCTATGTCGATCCGCTCTTCGGCATGCACCTTACCGGCGGTTCGAACACAATCAAGAACAGCTTTACGCAGTATCGCGAACTGGGTGCTCGTGTTCGCGCCATGCTGCTGGCGGCCGCGGCGACCCGCTGGAACGTGGAGGCGTCCACTCTGCGAACCGAGGCCGGCGCGGTTCTGGCCTCCGATGGCCGCAAGCTCGGTTATGGAGAACTTGCCGAAGCGGCCATGGCCTTGCCAGTGCCGCAGAAGATTGCGCTGAAGGATCCCAAGGATTTCCGCATCATCGGCCAGCCCACCCGGCGTTTGGACGCTCAAGCCAAGAGCAGCGGCCAACAGAGTTTTGGCATCGACTTCAAGCTGCCTGGACAGTTGACGGCCGTGGTGGCTCGTCCTCCGGTCTTCGGAGTTAGGATAGCCACCCTGGACGACAGCGCAGCCCGCGCCGTCAAGGGCGTGAGGGCCGTCCTGCGCGTGCCGCTGGATCGCGGTGCCGAGGGCGTGGCCGTCGTGGCCGACGGATATTGGCAGGCGTCTCAGGGCCGCGATGCCCTTAAGGTGGAGTGGGACACATCTGCCGTCGAAAAGGTCGATAGCGAACGGCAACTCGCGCACTATCGCGAGATGGCCAGTCGGCCCGGCCCGCGCCAGTTCGATTCAGACATGGTGCCATTGGAAACGGCGCCGCTGAAGCTGGAAGCTGAGTTCGTGTTCCCGTATCTCGCCCACGCGGCGATGGAACCGCTGAACTGCACGGTACGGCTTGCCGATGATCGTGCCGAGATCTGGATGGGAAGCCAAAGTGCCGGACCCGATGCCGCCGCTGCCGCAGCCGCGCTCGGCCTCAAGCCGGAACAGGTCGTGCTTAACGTGCAGATGTCGGGCGGCGGCTTCGGTCGGCGCTTTTCCAGCACCTCCGACACCGTGGTCGAGGCCTGCGAAATAGCCAAGGCCGCCAGGTCGGCGAGGCTGAATGCACCGATCCGTACGCTTTGGAGCCGCGAGGACGATATGAGGGGCGGCTACTACCGTCCACTGCACCTGCACCGCGCCCGCATCGGCTTTGACAATCAAGGCAAGGTGCTGGCCTGGGATCACAGCATCGTCGGCCAGTCGATACTTACCGGAACCGTGTTCGAGCAGTTCATGGTGAAGAACGGCATCGACGCCGCCACGACGGAGGGCATGCGGGCTCCCTATCCGCTTCCAATGCGGCTGACGGTGCATCATCCCAAGGACAACGTGCCGGTCCTGTGGTGGCGCAGCGTCGGCTCCACCCATACGGCTTATGTGATGGAGACCCTGCTCGACGATATAGCGCGTGCAACCGACCAAGACCCTGTAGCCTACCGCATGCAGCTCTTCGGCGATCAGCACATCCGCCATCGTGACGCATTGCAGCTGGCCGTCGACAAGAGCGGGTACGGCAAGACGCAATTGTCCGAGGGGCGGGCCTGGGGTGTGGCGGTGCACGAGTCCTTCAGCTCAGTGGTCGCTTACGTAGTGGAAGCCTCTGTTGCCGATGGACAGCCTAAACTGCATCGGGTCACGGCCGGGGTTCACTGCAATCTGGCCGTCAACCCTCTGACCGTGGAGGCGCAGGTACAGGGCGCGGCGATCATGGGCTTGTCGATGTGCTTGGCAGGCTCTGCAATAACGCTCAAGGACGGCGTCGTCGAGCAGAGCAACTTCAGTGACTATACGGTGGCGCGCATCACGGACGTGCCGGAATTTGACATCCACATCGTCCCTAGCGCCGAACCGCCCACGGGCATGGGCGAGCCCGGCTTGCCACCATTGGCGCCGGCATTTGCCAACGCAATAGCACGGCTCACGGGAAAACCGCTGCGTCAATTGCCGTTCAATCTGACGTAGCCGTTTTTACGCCAGACCGCTTCTGCTCGCTGCTTGCTGTTCCGGCAGCGAGCAAGGCAGATAACGCCTTGTCGGCGCTCGGCTGCCATCGGGGCGTTCGGAATCCGCGCAGTACCAGGCAGTCCTGATGCTGACTCGTGCCGTCGGGGCGCGCGGAGCATAAATATGACGAGACAGGTATGCTGATTATCCGCCATAATCCTCATGGATACAGAAATGAGGTTTATAGGTGAGAAAAGGCGACTTCAGCGAATGGGCTGTGTTTATCGCGGTTGCCGAGGAGGGGAGTTTTACACGCGCGGCCGCGAAGCTCGGCCTCTCCCAATCCGCGCTCAGCTATGCGGTGCGCATGCTCGAACAACGGATCAGTGTGCGGTTGATCTCGCGAACGACGCGCAGCCTGTCGCTGACCGAGGCAGGCGAAAGGCTGCTTATCAGCCTGCGGCCGGCATTCGACCATATCGACAGTGAAATTGCTGCGCTCACCGCGCTTCGCGACAAGCCTGCAGGCACGATCCGCATCACCACGTTCCGGCATGCCGCCCAAACTGTCCTGTGGCCCGTATTGTCGAAACTGCTGCAGAATTATCCCGACATCACGGTTGAGGTCCATGTCGATGAAGGTCTCACCGACATTGTCGCAGAGCGCTTCGACGCCGGTATCCGCATGGGTGAACAGGTGCAAAAGGACATGGTTGCGGTCCGCATCAGCCCAGACGTCAGGATGGCAGTCGTGGGATCCCCGGCCTACTTTGCCAATCGTCCCGCCCCGCAGACACCCCGCGACTTGAGCGAACACCGATGCGCAAGCTATCGCCAGAACACCGGGGGCGGCCTTTATGCCTGGGAGTTCGAACAGGACGGTGTCGAACTTGAGGTCCGGGTCAATGGACCGGTTATTTTCAACGACAGCGAGATGCTCTTGCATGCCGCAGTCGATGGCTTGTGTTTGGTGTACACGTTCGAAAACCAGATATCCCAGCATATTGCGGACGGCCGCCTGGTCCGGGTGCTGGAAGACTGGTGCCCGCCATATTCTGGTTACCACCTCTATTATCCAAGTCGGCGGCAGCATACTGCCGCTTTTACGCTTCTGGTCGACGCTCTCCGATACAGGGGGTAAGGGGCGGCCGACCATTTTTCTAACTTCATGCCGATTATGCCGTCTAATCGGCCGGCGCGCCATCACCTAACTTCCTGATCATCGAAAACAGGAGTTGGAGATGAGCAAAGTCTGGTTCATCACAGGGGCTGGCAGCGGCATCGGCGCCGAAACCGCCAGGGCGGCACTGGGAGCAGGCGATCGGGTGGTCGCCACCGGCCGCAATCCCGACAAGATAAGGAACGCCCTGCGTGGTGTCGCCAGCGACAGACTTGCGGTCGTCCAGTTGGACGTGGCCGATGCAATTCAGGCCAAGGCGGCCGTCGACAAGGCGATGGAGGCGTTCGGCCGCATCGACGTTCTGGTCAACAATGCCGGTTACAGCCTGCTCGGCAATTTCGAAGAGTTGACCACCGCTGAAATCGATGGGCTGATTTCGACCAATCTGCACGGCGTGGTTCACGTCATGCGTGCGGTCATTCCGGTCATGCGCAAGCGGCGCTCAGGACACATTATCAACGTCAGTTCGCTCGCCGGAATCATCGGCTTCAAGCATTGCGGAGCCTATAGCGCCGCCAAGTTCGCCGTCGAAGGCCTTTCGCAGTCGGTGGCTCAGGAAGTCGCTCAATTCGGCATCATTGTCACAGCCGTCGCGCCGGGCTTTTTCCGCACCGACCTCCTCGACGATCAGAACGCCAGGTACGGCAGCAGCACCATCGACGACTATGCTGCAGAAGGCAGCGCCAAAGCCATGTGGTCCGGCTACAACGGCAAGCAGCAGGGTGACCCCGCCAAACTTGGCGACGCCCTTGTGAAAATCGCCGGCATGGACAATCCGCCCAAGCAGTTTCTGGCCGGTAGCGACGCCGTTACGGCGAAGTGCAAGCGCAACACGAACAACATCACCTGGACCAATCTGACAGAGCAGGGCGAGGACACCCAGGCAGCCATACGAGAAGTTGGGGCTGGGATCATCCGACTGTGCTGCAGAGCAACCGTGTGGTCAGTTTTACGAGCAGCAGCAGCGCGCTCGTTTCGATGCTCCTGCAATCGTACCCGAAGTACTAGTCAGGGTGGCTCGCCGACCAGCCATTGCAATGGCCGATTTCGTGGCGAAGGACTGCCTTCGGCGTAGCTAGCCCAAAGGTCTTGTCGATCACAATCACGGTGCAGGATGTCTTGTTGGTGATCGCTGAGCACCCGCGCTGGGTAAAGGATGACTTCGTCGCAACCTTGTATTCGGCAAACAGCTTTGCGCAAGCCGTGACGACCTTCTTCTGAGGCAGATAACGCACGGTCAACTGGCCGGTATAGGCGTGATCGAAGCGGGCGGGCGGGTTCCACTCGGCATAGTTCTTCCCGGCCATGGCCAATGAGGGCTGAGGAAAAGAACCACAAGGAGGAAAAAACGCCGAGACATATCACATCCGATGATGTTGCACATCGGATGTGGGATCTTGAATCAGCAGATGCAAGGGGGTACATCATCATTTGCGGTGTTTTTCGCAGGAGAAATGATGATGTCCGACGATGTTTCCCCCACCGCGTTCTATGAGGAAAAAGCAAAAAACATTCTGAAGGGCGAGCTGAAACGCCGGGGCATAACCTATGCGCTGCTCGCCGAGAAATTGAATGAACGAGGGGCGCACGAGAGCGAGCGCAATCTGGCCAACAAGATAAGCCGGGGCAGCTTCACCGCCGCGTTTTTCATGATGTGCATGGAAGTGATCGGCGTCCGGCAAATCAGCCTAGAAGTTTAGGACAGGCCCAACGGGCCATGCTCTTCATCGGCGTCGCACTGCTTGTCTGGGTGGCTGGTTGAGGGTTGGTTGTGTCGTTCCCCGACAGCCGCCTTTCCTTACCACGCCGTTGAGGTGGCCGGATCTGGTCAAAATTTCACATTAGAAACTTGGAACATAAGTGAGGCAGAGAACATTCTTGACGCCATGGACAAGAACGATGGCGACAATCTTCCTGAGGGGTTTCCGGGCAACCTGCCCGAGGATCCAGTGATCCTAGCCGATATCACGAAAAGAATTTCGAGAGAGTTCGACGGTAAAATTGGGCCGGACGGTTTGGCGGTCACGGAGGCCAGGCGGGATCGCAATCTGGTTGAGGAATGGGAAGAAGCTGACCCCGCCATCGACAGCCAGCCGCCCGTGGTTCCGTTGTTTCTGGTTCTGTATGCGCTCTTTATGTTGGGCTTGGCAGGGTACGCCCTCGCTAGTTGGTATCTTCCATAGCGCGCTTTGAGTTTCCGTTGCGCCAGCCTCTGGCAATAAGCCGAGCGATGTCACGCGCTTGGGAACAAGCGCTAGATAGCGAAGTTACCAACGTAAGGAGTTTCTCCTATGGCTGACGAACAGGACAGAACGCCCAACAACCCTGAAGTCGTCGTTCGACGCTTGGTCAAAGAAACCGGCATTACTGAAGAACAGGCCCGAGAGCTTATCTTTTTCCTCGGGCTCCATTGGGCATCCCTGCTCCGGGAAGCAAAGGCCCTCGCTGCCAAGCGGTAGGCGGGCTTTTCCACCAACTTCCGAATAGACTCCTCTGCCCGATCTCGTACAATAAACCGTCGCCTGCTTTCGAACGGCACAGGGGCGATTGAAAGTGTCGATCGCTTTCGCCCTAACGCAAAAGGGAGTTGGCCCGATGCCTTTCACAGGAATAGCTGACCCGGAACAGCTCAGCATTCTTCGCCAAGCTTTGGACGAGTATTGCCTCACTCGTGGGATTTCGGACGAGCAAGGCCGTGACGACGCCGCGTGGCTAGTCATGTTGCTATTTAGAAATGGCGCGAACAGCCTGGAGGCACTCAGGGCAGGGCTGGGGTCCGAAGAGCGTCGCCGAGCTTAGGCGTCACGGATTTTCGCTGTCGCGGCGCTCTAGCCTTGCGACGGTCTCAATGATTGCCTTCGCAAGTGCTTCGCCCTCGTGGATAGGGCGTATTACAAGTTTTAGGCGCAGTGCTTTCTTCGCTCGGCAGCCACCATCTTGCTCAGCAACTTGGAACATAAGTGAGGCAGAAACATTGTTGGCGCCATGGACAAGAACGATGGCGACAATCTTCCTGAGTGGTTTCCGGGCAACCTGCCCGAGGATCCAGTGATCCTAGCCGATATCACGAAAAGAATTTCGAGAGAGGTCGAGGGTAAAATCGGGCCGGACGGTTTCGCGGTCACGGAGGCGTGGCGGGATCGCAATCTGGTTGAGGAATGGGAAGAAGCTGACGCCGTCCTAGACAGCCAGCCGCCCGTGCTTCCGTTCCTGGTTCTGTATGTGCTCTCAATGTTGGGCTTGGCATGGTACGCCCTCGCTGGCAGGTATTTTCTATAGCGCCTGAGTTTCCGTTACGCACGGCGAAGGTGTGCACGTCGCAGCCCGAGCTTTGAGTAGCGAGAGCGAGAGTCAATGGGCGGCCCAGCAGTCAGTTGGAGTTGGGCGGGTGGCCGCTGGGCCTGACCGGCGAGGGGGCGTCTGCGGGACGGTCGCCGGCTACTTCTACGATAGGCGGCTAAATGCATCATTTGTAATTTAGTAAAATGGTCACGTTCCGTTCCCCTGGCTGTCAAATCGGATGAGCCTAGAGTCAATTTGGTGCCTAAAAGAGTGAGTGCCGGCGCTGGCACAAGGGGCCGCCAGGACGCGCGAGGTGCTTCGGCGGTGTAGGACAGCGGCCAGCGGGAACGCACGCTGGCGAGGCTCTGTACGGCACGGAAAAACCACGGCGCCCGTGGGCCTGTCCCACAGTGGGTCATTTGCTGCTGGCGCCGCAATTGCATGGTCAGCATCGGGGCGAGTGGGGGGCCCCGCCGCTTCGCAAATGGAGCGGCGGGGCTTTTTGCATTTCAGCCATCACCGCAAGTTCGAGCGGCCCGACAGCCACTATTGAGGGTGATCAACAGCCGGCCGCCGGGCCTAACCAGCAAACGGGGTAGGTTCGCCGGCTGGGAAGACTGTAGGCCGCTCAAGCATCGCTGCTAACTTAGCAAGACGGCTGTGTTCGGTTCCTCTAGCCCTCAAATCGGATGAGCCTAGACTCGGTTCCATGAGTGGGTGTCGGGCAGGCTTGTTCAACGCTTTAGTCAGAACGCGCATTTCTTGTATTTAAAGGCACCAACCATCGCATCAAAGCGCTCAAAGTGGGTTGCGTCGATGATGCGGAATGACCATGAAAAGTTCCGGGATACAACAGCGTCCGCACAGGTTAATAGGGCGGAGAAGCGGTCGTTCTCCTCGTTGACTTGCGAGATCGTGCAGGCGCCCCCAACCGGGCCCTTTCCCTTGTTGCCGGTAATGATGAAACCGTGCTCGGACGCATAGGTACGGTCCTTGAAGCGGACTTTCCCCTGGATCTTCTCGAACACCCTCGTGCAGTCGGTGCGTTCCCCGACCCATACGCCTTGCAAAACCTCAAGAGCATCGGCCCATGCTACGGATGCGCTAGCGGCGAAAAGTGCCGATCCCAGGAGCAGTGCTGCCTTCGAACGATTGGACTGCCATCTCAGTGCTGCTATGACGAGGTGCATCAGGAATCTCCAAAGCCGTTTCAGTTGATGCCCCTCCAACCGCAAAAGCGGAAGTCACTAGAAAGCTTTTACCGGCAGAATGTTGAACGACTAGGCCACCAGCTTTGGTTCGATGCAAGCTTCCTCCGAATTGCGCTAATGGCATTGACGATCGCCTCCGCTGCCTGGCGGTCAAGCGCAACATCCAGGCGGCCTTCTGTCGTCTGGATTGAGAGGATTCCGAGATTGCCGATCTTGTCCGTGACCGTTCCGACATGAATCTCTGTCGGCACATAAGGCGGCTTTTCCATAGGACCCATCGCTTACCTCCTGGTAGCGGTGTGCTGCTGGAGATCTCTCCTTTGACAACTCCCAAGGGCAGCATCGCGCCGATCTGGCGCAAAGGCAAGCCAGAGCAATCCGCATAAAGGGTTATCGCATAAAAGTGTAGTTTCAAGTGCAAGGGCGCGCTGACGATTTCCGCGTTATTTCTTCCTCAACCTCACCCCGGCGCCGCCGCCGTTCTCGGGGATGAACTCGACCCCGGCGGATTCGAGGGCTGCCTGAAGGTCAAGCAGAGTGCGGTCATACGGCGCCCGCTGCCTCACGGTGGCGGGCTATTTGACCAAGGCGGGGTGTCTTTAGAATTTTCGTTGCGGTCTAGTGTCGATCGACCGGGCGATCTTGTTCAATTCCTCCAAGTCCTCGCGGGAAGGTACCGGCGGAGGATCCCCCGGCTTCCACCCTTTCATTCGCAGTTGCATTTGGTCCCACATTGGCTGGAGCAACTGGTTCAGCGGGAAGCCTTTTGAAATTGCCGGCAACAAGCCAGCGTTGTTACTCCGCTGGCCGTTGGCATCGTAGGCAATGTGCGCACCTCCGCCTCCGGCGAATTTCCATGCGCAAACTGCCTCAGGCCCGACAGTTGCGGACTCTTTCGCGCTGATCTCTCGGTTGATGTGGTTAAACCACGCGCAAAGACGATCCGCAGCAACTTCTTTCGTGCGAGCCTTGGCAGACTGCCTCGCCATCATCTGTATAATTGCGTGCGGCGGGAAATGTTGGGCACCGCTCCCACGAGCGAGCGCAATTGTCTACTCGGTCGCCGAGGTTGAAATTCATCACCCGAAACCTGGTGTGGCCTCCGGTGTCCACCGGCGAGTTCTTGTCTTTGACCCGCATTCGCATTTCATCTCGCGATGTGATCGCGTGCAACCTGGGTTTCCCGTCCACGAAGCCCGCGTAGCCGAAAGTGTGGCCAGCAGCATGGCTATCCAAACGTTTCTCCTCAGCAGCAGCAGCAATCTCCAACAAGGTCTGATTTAATGTCCGGTTGGCACCACGCAAAACGCGCTCGATCCACTCACTGACCTCGAACGGCTTTCGGCCCGACCTGGCGCCAGCGCCAGCGTAAGTGATGAAACCTTGACCGTCGGACGTCTCAAGGCTGCACAGCTTGGTAGCTAGAAGGCCATGCGCGTCGGGCGCACCGCTTAAGCGCCGGTCAGCTGCGACGAACGCCAATCGTCGAGTGACGAAAGCAAACGCGAAAGTCACTTGTTGCCTCAGATGTAGCCCGGAATGTAGCCCAGAGCGAGTTGCCTGCGAAATTGCAGAGTTCAGATTGGTATCTAAGTGCTTGAAAATGTTGGCTCCCCGGGCCGGATTCGAACCAGCGACCAACCGGTTAACAGCCGGTTGCTCTACCACTGAGCTACCGGGGAACAGAGGCTCTCATGTGAGTGGCGCAGCCTATAGCAAACCCGTTTCGGCTTTGCAAAGAAGCATTTCGTATTTTCGGCGCTTTTTCGCGCCACGATTTCTGGCAATCATGTGCGGGCGTCCTCATATGAGCCGTCTGGCGGGGTGCGCGGAACCGAAAAGGCGATTGCGGCTTTCGTCAGCTAGTGCTTTTAGTTTGCCCGAACGGACCACTGACCAGACATGAGCGCAGCAAGCCACAACCACCCACCGGCACGAAAAATATCGGTCTTCGGCCGTGAGTTCACCATGCCGCGCTCGCGCGGCCTCAGGATTGCAATCGGCGTCGTGCTGATCTTCGGCGGCATTCTCGGCTTTCTGCCGATCCTGGGCTTCTGGATGGTGCCGATCGGATTGCTTGTGCTCTCCTACGAGTTTGCCGTGGTGCGTCGCCACCGGCGCCGCCTCGTCGTCTGGTGGGAACGGCGGCGGCGGCCGAACTGACGGCTGTACCGACTTCGCAAGCCGGCAAGCCCTGCGAAGGCGTCTTTCCGGCGACCTGGCTAAATGCCCGGACTGGCTGAGAGCCTTGTTTGGAAATACTGCTCCGATGTCCGCTGCGCTCCGGTTCTCCGAGCATGCGTGTCGTTGGCTCGACGCGTGGCATCGTGGCCGAGGGGAAACCGTCGGGAATGCACCATGGCCGCTTGACGGCATTTTCGCCGCAACCTATTGGAACCGGGTGGAACGCCGGGAGCAATGAGGCCTCGTGGCGGAGTGGTTACGCAGAGGACTGCAAATCCTTGCACCCCGGTTCGATTCCGGGCGAGGCCTCCAGTTGCCCAAGCTCCCGCGCACCAGCGCCAGGGGGTTCCAGTCGACATGAGCCGCGGTCTTGGCGCGGCAAGCGGATCGATCTTGGGCGGATTGATCTTGAACAGGTTGGTCTTGGGCGGATTGGTTGGAACATGAGCGCTGATTTTGCCGAACGTCGAGTAAAAATGGTCGACGGCCAGGTCCGCACCACCGACGTAACCAGCGCGCCGCTGCTCGAGGCGATGCTTGTCGTGCCGCGCGAGGCCTTTGTCGCCCCCGATCAGCGCGATCTGGCCTATATCGACGAGGACATCCGCATTGCCAATACCGCGGACGGCCCGCGCTATCTCATGGAGCCTTCGCCGCTGGCCAAGCTGATGCAACTGGCCGAGATCGGCCCTGGCGATTCGGCGCTCGATGTCGGCGGCGGCACCGGCTATGCGGCGGCGATCCTGTCGCGGCTGGCAAAGTCGGTCGTTGCGCTGGAAAGCGATCCGGCATTGGCCGAGACCGCGATGTCGACGCTTTCGGCGCTGGGCTGCGACAATGTCAGCGTGGTCAACGGACCGCTGCCGGAAGGACATGCCGCCGGGGCACCCTACGACGTCATTTTCATCGGCGGCTGCGTCGAGAAAGTGCCGGAACCGCTGCTCGACCAGCTTGCCGAAGGCGGTCGGCTCGTCGCCGTCGAAGGGCAGGGCAATTCGGGCGTGGCCCGATTGTTTCTGAAAACAGGGGGGGGTGTAACCGGAAGAGGCGCCTTTAATGCGGCAATTAAGCCACTACCGGGATTCGAACGTATCCGTGCGTTCGAGTTCTGAATGATTTTGGCTTGCAGCAAAGCCGTTGTCGTGTTCGCTTGCGCTTGAATAATTGTTGCTGATCCGCACAACCGGGGTGTTCTTTTGGGGGGCAGACAGCAGGGAACCTGAAACACACGGCGCCGGCTGCTCGAATGGGAGAAGCCGGCGCGGTGTGGTTCCCATGCAAAACGAATGAGGGAATAACGTGCCGTCTTTACGCAAGAGTCTTTTTGCCGCCTTCCTTTCGGCGACCGCGCTTTCTCCGCTAGGCGCCTCGGCGGAAACCATTCTCGGCGCACTTTCAAAAGCCTATCAGAACAATTCCCAGCTCAATTCGGCGCGCGCCGGCGTCCGCGTCACCGATGAGGGCGTTGCCATCGCCAAGTCCGGCTGGCGCCCGACCATCACCGGTTCCGCGAACATCGACTACTCCAGGGGGTATTTCGATGCCCGGAGAAATATCCCCGGGGAGAACGGAAAAATCGCGATAACCACCGGCAACTTTGGCGTCCAGATCGACCAGACCCTGTTCGACGGCTTTCAGACCAAGAACAACGTCGCCGCCGCCGAATCGCAGGTCCGCGCCTCGGTCGAGAGCCTGCGCAATACCGAAGAGAACATTCTGTTCAATGCGGCAAGCGCCTACATGGACGTGATTCGCGATCGGCAAGTGGCGGTGCTGACGGAGCAGAACCTGCAGTTCCTGACCGAGCAGGCACGCGCGGCGCGCTCGCGCTTCGAAGTCGGCGAAGGCACCCGCACCGATGTCGCACAGGCCGATGCCGAGCGCTCCTCCGCCGTGGCGGAACTGGCCGCCGCCCGCGCGCAGGCGCTGGCAAGCGCTGCGACTTATCGCCAGATCGTCGGCGACGAGCCCGGCAGGCTCAGGGCCGCTTCGCCGCTGGCGAAGCTGTTGCCGTCGAACCTCGATTCGGCGATCGCGATTGCATCCAGTGAGCACCCGGCCATCCTCGCCACCCAGCATCTGGTCGACGCGGCGGCGTTTTCGGTGAAATCGGCCGAAGGCGCGCTGCTGCCGCAGCTTTCGGCTTCCGCCGGCGTTTCCAGTGACTATATCAAAAACGATCCCCTCAGCAGTGGGGATGGCACAACCAATACGGCCAACATCGGTGCCACGCTGACCATACCGATCTATTCGGGCGGGCGGACGTCGGCGATAGTGCGTCAGAACAAGGAATCGCTCAGCCAGGCCCGGATCGAGGTCGATGTCAGCCGCGACACCGTGCGGCAAGCGGTGACCTCGGCTTGGACGCAATATATCGCCGCCCAGCAAAGCGTGGTGGCCAACAGGCAGGTGATCGCCGCCGCGCAGCTTGCCTTGAGCGGCGTCATCGAGGAGCGCAATGTCGGCCAGCGCACCACGCTCGACGTTCTCAACGCCCAGGCCACCCTCATCACCGCCAAGATCAACCAGGCCAGTTCGGAACGCGATCTGGTGGTGGCGAGCTATGCCATCCTTTCGGCTGTCGGTCGTCTTTCGGTCGAGCGTCTCGCCCTTCAGGTAACGAAATACAGACCCGAAGAACATTACAATGCGGTCAAAGACAAGTGGTTTGGCCTGCGCACGCCAGACGGCCGCTGATCACCTCACCAGTTTCAACTTCCATCCAGTTTCAAGCTATTTAGAGCCCGGGCGGGCAAAAAAGGAGCGCGGGGGGGAAAAAGTTTTAATAAAAAAATGCCGCAGAATTGGGGGTGTAGTTATGGGGTACGGGGGTTTAGCTGTTTGCATGATTGTAATAAA
>NZ_JBVVQV010000004.1:377325-394861 GCF_055811235.1 Mesorhizobium sp. WSM4810
CCCCCCCACCACCCCCCCCCCCCCCCCCCCCCCCCCCCCCCCCCCCCCCTCCCCCCCCCCCCCGGGCCCCGCTCGCGCGCCCCCCCGCCGCCCGCCCCGGGGGCGCCCGGGCCCCCCACCGGCGGCAGGCGAGGCGCCGCCGGAGGCAGGCGGGGCGCCACCAGCGGCAGGCGGGGCGCCACCAGCGGCAGGCGCGTTTCGCGCCGAGTTGCGTCCGGGGTTCGACGCCAGGAGGCCGGCCACGCTGACCGAGGTGCAGGCGCAATCCTCGGCTGTCGAGCCTGTCATCGCGCGCGTGGAGCTGCCGGTGCGTTCCGATCCGGCTCCGGTCAAATCGCCCGTGACGCTTGCTGGTGACAGGGTCGCGGCCGAAGCGGCCCCGGCCGCCAAGCCCGAGCCGAATGCGCCTGCGATGGCAAGGGTTGCGGAGACGACCGACAGTATCGTTGCCGGGTGGCGGCGTGATATCGCCGCAATCAGCGAAGCGAAGACCGCGGCCAGGCCGGACAGGGCCCCAGACAGGGCTGAGCTGCGACAGACGCCAGATGCCGAACAGAAGGCTGAGGTTTTGGAGGACGCGGCCGAACCTGCTTTCGAGCCCGCCGCGCCGCGAAGCGGGTTGGCGCGCCCGGCGACGAGCGAGGTACCGTCCGCTCGTCCGGCGATCCTTTCCGAACATACGGGCCGGCAAGTTGCCGCCGCCTTCGGCGAGCTTTCCGATGCGTTCGCCAGCCGCAGCAAGAAAACCTTCGACGAGATGGCCGAGGAGATGCTGAGGCCCATGCTGCAGGACTGGCTGGACAACAATCTGCCGACGCTGGTCGAGCGGCTGGTACGCGAAGAAATCGAACGCGTGGCGCGCGGCGCGCAGTAATAATTCCGACGGTCGGCGGATGAACCCCGCCGCAGCGGGCGACGTCTTCGTTGATGCGCAATGCAATGCCTACGGCCTCGGCAGTGGCATTGCCTGTGATCTTGTCCGATCGATCTGTATGGCGGGCGAGCCCGCTCGCCTGCCGCGTCGCGGTTGACTTGGCCAAAACCTTCCGATTTACACCGGACCAGCAAAAACCCGACAGCCCGGACGCCTTCCCATGCTCGAAAAAACCTACGACGCAAAAATCGTCGAGCCGAAGATCGCCAAAGTCTGGGAGGAGGCCGACGCGTTTCGCGCCGGCGCAGGCGCTGAGGAGGGCGCGGAAGCCTTCACCATCGTCATCCCGCCACCGAACGTCACCGGTTCGCTGCATATGGGCCATGCGCTCAACAACACGCTGCAGGACATTCTGGTGCGCTTCGAGCGCATGCGCGGCAAGAACGTGCTGTGGCAGCCCGGCATGGACCACGCCGGCATCGCCACGCAGATGGTGGTCGAGCGCCAGCTCATGGAGAAGCAGATCCACCGCCGCGACCTGACGCGCGATGAGTTCATCGAGAAGGTCTGGGAGTGGAAGGCCGAATCCGGCGGCGCGATCTTCAACCAGCTGAAGCGGCTGGGGGCCTCGGCCGACTGGAGCCGAGAGCGTTTCACCATGGACGAGGGTCTGTCCAGGGCGGTGCTCGAAGTGTTTGTCACCCTCTACAAGCAGGGCCTGATCTACAAGGACAAGCGCCTCGTTAACTGGGACCCGAAGCTGTTGACTGCGATTTCCGACCTCGAGGTCGAACAGCAGGAGGTCAATGGCAATCTTTGGCATTTCCGCTATCCCGTCGAGGGCGAGGTCTTCGATCCGGAAAATCCAAAAACCTTCATCACCGTGGCGACGACGCGGCCCGAAACGATGCTGGGCGATACGGCGGTGGCGGTGCATCCCGACGACGAGCGTTTTCGGCATCTGGTCGGAAAGAACCTCGTCCTGCCGATCGTCGGCCGCAAGATCCCGGTGGTGGCGGACCAATATTCCGATCCGGAGAAGGGCAGCGGCGCGGTCAAGATCACGCCGGCGCACGACTTCAACGACTTCGAGGTCGGCAGGCGCCACAAGCTGCCGGCCATCAATATCCTCACCGTCGAGGCGGCGGTCGCCCTCACCGACAATGACGAGTTTCTCGCCGGGCTGGAGATAACGCCCGAGCGTCGGGCCGTCTGGGATGAGCTCAACGGGCTCGATCGTTTCGTCGCGCGCAACAAGATCGTCGAGCTGATGGAGGCGGGCGGTTTCCTCGAAAAGGTCGAGCCGCATCGCCATGCCGTGCCGCATGGCGATCGCGGCGGCGTGCCGATCGAACCGTTCCTGACCGAACAATGGTATGCGAACGCGGCGGAGCTCGCCAAGCCGGCGATCGCCTCCGTGCGCGAGGGCCGTACCAGGTTCGTGCCGAAGAACTGGGAGAAGACTTATTTCGACTGGATGGAGAACATTCAGCCCTGGTGTATTTCGCGCCAGCTCTGGTGGGGACACCAGATCCCGGCCTGGTACGGGCCGGACGGCCGCATCTTCGTCGAGAAGACCGAGGAGGAGGCGCTCGCCGCCGCGATCGAATATTATCTGGCGCTGGAAGGGCCGTGGAAGGCCTGGGTCGAGGACAAACTCGAGAATTTCAAGCCGGGCGAGATCCTGATCCGCGACGAGGATGTGCTCGACACATGGTTTTCGTCCGCGCTGTGGTCGTTTTCGACGCTCGGCTGGCCGGACCAGACGCCGGAGCTGAAGACCTACTACCAGACCGACGTGCTGGTAACCGGCTTCGACATCATCTTCTTCTGGGTCGCCCGGATGATGATGATGGGCCTGCATTTCATGGGGGAGGAGCCGTTCCACACCGTCTATGTCCATGCACTGGTGCGCGACAAGAACGGGCAGAAGATGTCGAAGTCGAAAGGTAACGTCATCGACCCGCTCGATCTCATCGACGAATATGGCGCCGACGCACTGCGCTTCACGCTGACGGTGATGGCCGCGCAAGGGCGTGACGTGAAGCTCGATCCGGCTCGTATCGCCGGCTACCGCAATTTTGGCACCAAGCTGTGGAACGCGACACGTTTTGCCGAGATGAACGACGTCGCGAGAAACGACGATTTCTGGCTGAACGACGCCAAACTGGCGGTCAACCGCTGGATTCTGACGGAACTGACACGCGCGGCACGTGAAATCACTGATGGAATCACTTCATATCGGTTCAACGAGGCTGCGACTGCTGCCTACCGCTTCGTCTGGAACCTGTTCTGCGACTGGTACCTGGAACTGTTGAAGCCGGTCTTCATGGGCGCGGACGAGGCTGCCAAGGCCGAGAGCCGGGCTTGCGTCGCCTTCGTGCTCGACGAGATCTACAAGCTGCTGCATCCGATGATGCCGTTCATGACCGAAGAGCTGTGGGCTGAGACATCGGGTGAGGGCAAGGAACGGCCGTCGCTGCTTTGCCATGCCGCGTGGCCGTCGCCCGACTTCGAGGACGAGGCAGCGGCCGCCGACATCAACTGGCTGATCGACCTGGTCTCAGGCATCCGTTCCGTGCGTTCGGAAATGAACGTGCCGCCGGCGGCGATCGCGCCGCTGATGGTGATCGGGGCCAATACCGCGACCCGCGAAAGGCTTGAGCGTCAGACCTCGGCCATCAAGCGACTGGCGCGGGTCGGCGACATCTCGCTTGTCGATACGGCGCCCAAGGGCTCGGCCCAAATCGTGCTCAACGAGGCCACCATCTGCCTGCCGCTCGGCAGCCTGATCGACCTTGCCGCCGAGGCGGCGCGGCTGCAGAAGGAACTGGTCAAGGTGACTGAAGAGATCGCCCGCCTGCACAAGAAGCTGTCCAACGACAAATTCGTCGCCAACGCACCGGAAGATGTCGTCGAAGCCGAGCGCGAAAAACTCGCCGAATATCGCGAGGCGCAAGAGAAGCTTTCGGTGGCGCTGACACGCGTGCGCGAAGCCGGTTGACCCATCATCTCTGGTGTTTGAGAGTTTAACCGGCTGAGGAAGCGGATTTGCCAAACCGGCTTCCGCTTTTTGGGCCTGATGCTCCGGATTCGCGAGTTCTGCGAACGCGCTTTTCGGGCGGCTTCCTGCACGAAAAATAGGCATTCCGCAGCGTAAATCTTGACGTAAACGGAATGTTTTGGCCCCATTGTTGCCATAATGTAACAATGGGCTCGGTTGCCGCAAAACGGGCGGTTTTTGCGCAGTTTCAGGTTTGTTTTTCCGAGTTTTTTTGCTCGATTTGCAGCCAAATGGGTCGTTTTCCGGCTCTGCGGTGAAGCTGTCACCTTGTCTGAAACACGGTCGGCGAGGCGTACATGTACGCATCGAGAATTCGTTGTTGCGCCGTTAACCTGAATTGGGTCTAGCTTAGTCCATTCGTACTAGGGGAGGACATTCATGAACAATTTGCGTCTGAAAGCGCTGCTGGGGGCGGGGTGCTTTTCGCTGTTGATGTCGGGCGTTGTCAACGCCGGCGGCTTCGACCGGGGCGGTGTCAACATCGACCAGTTGTTCGATGCCACGCCATATTCGATCGACGCCGGCGTCACCTATGTTTCGCCACAGCGCACACTGAAGAATGTGCGGCGCCTGGATGGCTCGGGACTGTCGTCTTCGTCTGTGGACGTTGGTGGGGACTATGCGGTGCCGCGCATCGGCATCAAGGCCAACATCTTTGAGCCAGTGGATTGCCTTGCGAGCTATACGGAACCGTATGGTGCTGAGGCGGACTTCGGAACGAACAACGCCTATTCGCCATCAGCGGTCGAATACTACGTCAGAACAAATGATTTCGGGCTTACCTGCTCCTACAAGGTGAATGTCGGCAAGGGCGCCCTGCGCTTCATCGGCGGGGTCTCCTACCAGGAGGTCGATGCATTCCTGTCGCGCCAGACCTTGCTGGCCTTCGGCAATACCGGCCTCGGCAAGTTCCAGCTTTCCGACGAGGCGTGGGGCTGGCGTGCTGGCGCCGCCTATGAAATTCCCGAAATCGCCTTGCGCGCAAGCCTGGTCTACTCTTCCAGCTACAAATATGACGAACTGTCGGGAACCGTCGACACGACCGGGTTCAGGGGCGCCTTTCCAGCGGATCTCGTTCCAGGCGCCACCGGGGTGTTCCCTGTCTCCGCCTCGGCCGAGATACCCCAGGCGGTGGAACTCAAGCTGCAGAGCGGCATAGCGCCTGGCTGGCTGGCGTTTGGTTCTATCCGCTGGCAGGAATGGAGCAAGCTTGGCATCATTCCGATCCAAGGTGTGCGTAGCCCGGTGACCGGTGCTCCCTCGCCAGTTTCCTTCGATCTGCTTTATCGCGACGGCTGGACGGTCACGGGCGGCATAGCGCACAAGTTCACCGACCAATTGTCGGCCGCGGTTTCGCTGACCTGGGATCGTGGAACCTCGACGACCTCCGGCTATCAGTCCGACACTTGGGCGGTCGCCAGCGGCATCTCCTATTCGCCGAATGACAAGATCGAGGTCAGACTTGGTGGCTCGATCGGTGTCCTGACCAGTGGGTCGTCGACCTTCACCGGCGTTGGCGACACGGCAAATGCCATCACCTACACATATGACGACGATCTGCTGCTTGCTGGCTCAGCTTCGGTTAAGGTCAAGTTCTAAGCATCTGTTTTCAATATCAAAAAGGCCGAGCGACGCCCGGCCTTTTTTTGCTTGAGGGGCTTGCCGGCGAACCAAGCGGCGTCGCAACGACGCCGCTTCCCCCTGCCTCACGCGATCGTGATGTTTTGGCAACAGTTTCTGAACAACCCTCGCGCCACAACGGCGCCCCCCGACATTGCCTACTTCCCGCCATAAACCCGGCGCACCTCGAATGCGTCGCAGGGCATGCCAAAAGGCTCGGCTATGGGGCAGGTCGCGCCGCTCGCGGCAAGGGAAGAGAATGAACGCCAGAGTCATCTCCAAGGCCAAGCTGCCCAGCCGCTATGTGACCGTCGGTCCGGCGCGTGCGCCGCACCGCTCCTATCTTTATGCGATGGGCTTGTCGGCGGCCGAGATCGCGCAGCCACTGGTCGGCGTCGCCAGCTGCTGGAACGAGGCGGCACCCTGCAACATCTCGCTGATGCGCCAGGCGCAGGTGGTCAAGAAGGGCGTCGCCGCGGCTAGCGGCACGCCGCGCGAATTCTGTACCATCACCGTCACGGACGGCATCGCCATGGGCCACCAGGGCATGAAATCGTCACTGGTGTCGCGCGAGGTCATCGCCGATTCGGTCGAACTCACCATGCGCGGCCATTGCTACGATGCGCTGGTCGGCCTTGCCGGTTGCGACAAGTCGTTGCCCGGCATGATGATGGCCATGGTGCGGCTCAACGTGCCGTCGATCTTCATTTATGGCGGCTCGATCCTGCCCGGCTCCTACAAGGGCCGGCAGATCACCGTGCAGGATGTGTTCGAGGCCGTCGGCCAGCACTCGGTCGGCACGATCGGCGACGCCGAACTCCTCGAAATCGAGCAAGCCGCTTGTCCGTCGGCCGGCTCCTGCGGCGCCCAGTTCACCGCCAACACCATGGCCACCGTCGCCGAGGCCATCGGGTTGGCGCTGCCCTATTCCTGCGGGGCGCCGGCGCCCTATGAGATGCGCGACCGCTTCAATTTCGCCTCCGGCGAAAAGATCATGGAACTGATCGCAAAAAATATCCGCCCGCGCGACATCGTCACTCTGGAGGCGCTGGAGAATGCGGCGACCGTGGTCTCGGCCACCGGCGGTTCGACCAACGCGGCGCTGCATTTGCCGGCGATCGCGCACGAGGCCGGGATAAAGTTCGACCTGTTCGACGTCGCCAGGATCTTCGAGAAGACGCCTTATATCGCCGACCTGAAGCCGGGCGGCAAATATGTCGCCAAGGATATGTTCGAGGCCGGCGGCATTCCGCTCTTGATGAAGACGTTGCTCGACCACGGCTATCTGCATGGCGACTGCCTGACCGTGACCGGCCGCACTTTAGCCGAAAATATGGAGCACGTTGCCTGGAATGATAGCCAGGATGTGGTCCGTCCCGCCAACCGACCAATCACCCGAACGGGTGGCGTCGTGGGCCTGAAGGGAAATCTTGCCCCCGAAGGCGCGATCGTGAAGGTCGCGGGCATGTCGGAGCTTAAATTCTCTGGTCCGGCACGCTGCTTCGATTCGGAAGAGGAATGTTTCCAGGCGGTTACGGATCGCAGCTACAGCGAAGGCGAGGTCCTCGTGATCCGCTACGAGGGACCGCGCGGCGGTCCGGGCATGCGCGAAATGCTGTCGACGACGGCGGCTCTCTATGGCCAGGGCATGGGCGGCAAGGTGGCTCTCATCACCGACGGGCGTTTTTCGGGCGCGACACGCGGTTTCTGCATCGGCCATATCGGGCCGGAAGCCGCCGTGGGTGGCCCAATCGGGCTGCTCAGGGATGGCGACTTGATCTCGATCGACGCGGTGAACGGCACCATCGACGTGGCGCTGTCCGACACCGAACTGGCGACCAGGGCACAGGCATGGAAGGCGCGCGCGACCGACTATCAGTCGGGCGCGATCTGGAAATATGCACAAACGGTAGGGCCTGCCCGCGACGGGGCGGTCACCCATCCCGGTGGTGCGAGAGAAACACATTGTTATGCGGATATCTGAGTTGCTGAGGCTGTCTGTCTTTTCGGCACTGGTCGCGATCGCCACTTTTGGCGCGACCTTGGGCGCCGCAGGCCAGGCCATGGCCTTCGATGACAAGGTGTTCGACGACAAGACCGGCGTGAAGCCGCAGTCGAGCCCGTGGGCGGTGTTCCAGTTCGGCTTCTCCGCCTACAAGAACGGCCGCAAGGAGCAGGCTGCTGAGGCTTATAAATACGCGGCCGAAAACGGCCAGATCGGCGCCACCTGGAAGCTTGCGCGCATGTATGCCGAGGGTGACGGCGTCGAGCGCGACGACTACGCGGCGTTCAAGTTCTTCAGCGAGATCGTCGACCAGGACGTCGAGCCCGGTTCGCCGGAAGAGAGCTATGTCTCGGACGCGCTCGTGGCGCTCGGCGACTATCTGAGGAAGGGCATCCCCGGCAGCCCGATCAAAGAGAACGAGGTGGCGGCCCAGGAGTACTACATGCGCGCCGCCGCCAACTACCGCAACCCGAATGCCCAGTTCGAGATGGGCCAGATCTTCCTGAATGGCAAGGGCGGCGTCAAGGCGAGCATTAAGCAGGCCGGACGCTGGTTCCAACTCGCTGCGGAAAAGGGCCATGCCGGCGCGCAGGCGACGCTCGGCCACCTGCTCTTCCAGAGCGGCAAGATCGTTCGGGGGCTGGCGATGATGACCGCGGCGCTTGAACGAGCCGCGCCTTCCGACCAGCCATGGATACGCGGCATGCAGGAAGAGGCGTTCGCCGCCGCGGGCGAGGCCGACCGCCGCACCGCGATTTCGCTGGCCGACGACATCCTCACCAAGGGTGGCGGCGACCGGTAGTCGCGAAGCCAGCACGAAGCCAACAGCTGGGAAAGACTGGGTCAATAGTCAGGAAGAGTGGGCTCTCGAAAAAGTCGGGATCAATTCTCGGTCGGTTTTGTCGGAACGGGACCGGACTCCGGCGTTGAAATCGGCGTGGCCGGCGGTGCCAGCGGGGTTTTAGGACAATCGTCCCGGATCCTTGTCCATGACGTGTTGTTGAGCACCATGTCGCAGCGGGCGAGATGGCTCCGGCCGGAAAGCGTCAGGCAGGCGACCTGGCCGATCTGGAATGATGTTCCGTTGGCCAGGCATGCAGGATTGGCAAACGCCGACGTTGCCGCGAGGGCGAGCGCGGCGGCACATGGGCAAATCGCAAACCTGATCGTCATCCTGAACCCCAGCCGAACCCGGATTGCAGCGGAAACCCCGATTGTGGCGATATGACGGTCTATCAAGGCAATCCGGCGGTTCTGGGCGCGAAACGATCAGATTGGCGCAAAACCCAGTTCGATGGCCACCGGCACGTGATCCGAGGGTTTTTCCCAGGCGCGCACATGCTTTTCGATCGAGGCCGAGGAAAAGCGATTGGCGGCCTCGGGCGAGAGCAGCAAGTGATCGATGCGGATGCCGTTGTTCTTCTGCCAGGCGCCGGCCTGATAGTCCCAGAACGTAAAAATGTCCGGCGAGTCGCTGACCGCGCGCACGGCTTCGGTGAAGCCGAGGTTCTTCAGCCGGCGGAACGCCTGCCTGGTCTGCGGCTGGAACAGCGCATCACTGAGCCAGTTCTCCGGGAACTTCGCATCGATCGGTTCGGGGATGACATTGTAGTCGCCGGCCAGCACCAGCGCCTCTTCGAGCACGAGCCTTTCCTCGGCCCAGCGCTCCAGCCGCGCCATCCAGGACAGCTTGTAGGAGAACTTCTTCTCGTCATCGATCGGATTGCCGTTCGGCAAATACAGCGAGGCAACGCGCATCGCGCCCTTGTCGGTCGAGAACACGCCCTCGATGAAACGCGCCTGATCGTCGGCATCGTCGCCCGGCAGGCCCCTGATGACCTCGTCGAAGCGCAGCTTCGACAGGATGGCGACGCCGTTGAATCCCTTTTGGCCATAGATTTCGACGTTGTAGCCAAGCGCCTCGATCTCGGCCCGCGGAAACTGCTCGTCGACCGTCTTGATCTCCTGCAGGCAGGCAATATCGGGCGCGCTTTCCGTCAGCCAGTGGGTCAAATTGCCGATACGGGCCCGAACACCATTGATGTTCCAGGTGACGATTTTCATGACGGCCTCATTGCTGCTCGGGCGGATGGCGTTCGACGAGGCCGATCGTATTGCCTGCCGGATCCTTTAGAAAGGCCATCCATTCGCTTTCCCCCGCCGGCCCGAACAGGCCCTCGGTATCGCGGTGGACGAGCATCGGCGGCGCGGTGAAGGGGACACCGGCGGCTTTTGCCGAGGCGTGGAAATCGTCAAGGCCCGAAATGTCGAGATAGACGGTGCCGGCCGGCAGGCCATCGGTGAACAGCAGCCGTACATCGCCGGTCATGATGAAGGCGATGCCAGGCGGATCGAAGCGCACGTGCACGGCCATGCCAAGCACGTCTTGCCAGAACGCCAGCGTTGCATCGAGATCGCGCCCGGCTGAAAGCGCGACCTGACGGACCGCGCTAATGGTAGGCATTCTCTAAATACTGAAGCTGGTGCCGCAGCCGCACGAGGCGACCGCATTCGGGTTCCTGATCTGGAACGACTGGCCCATCAGATCGTCGACGAAATCGATCACCGAGCCGCCCATATAGACAAGCGAGAGGTCATCGATCAGCACGGTGGCGCCGTCCTTCTCAATGGCGACGTCGTCATCGTTGCGGGTGTCGACCAGGTCGAACTTGTAGGAAAAGCCGGAACAGCCACCGCCCTCGACCGAAACACGCAGCGCCGTCTTGCCGGCTTCGCCAGACACAATCTTGGCAATCCGCCTGGCGGCGGCGTCCGTCATCTCGACTTTCATGGCGGTCTTGGCATCAGCGCCCATGGGCGTCACCTTGCTTTCGGTTTCACATGATAGGTATGAAGCGCGACGGGGCAAGTCAACTGCGGCACAGGCCTTGGAAATTGGTTGGGGCCATGGAAATTGGTTGGGGCCATGGAAATTGGTTGGGGCTATGGAAATTGGTTGGGGCGATGACAAATGAGTTGGGCGACATCGGATTTGGTTATCGGTCGCGCGCGGCCTATGCCTGCGATCCGGCAAAGTCGCGCGGGCGGCTGTTCGACGAGGTGGAGAGCCCGACCCGCACGCCGTTCCAGCGCGACCGCGACCGCATCATTCATTCGACGGCCTTCCGCCGGCTCAAGCACAAGACGCAGGTGTTCGTCGCGCATGAGGGCGACCATTACCGCACCCGGCTGACGCATTCGATCGAGGTGGCGCAGATCGCGCGCGCCCTGGCGCGGGCGCTGCGCGGCGACGAGGACCTGGCAGAGGCGGTGGCGCTGGTGCACGATTTCGGCCACACGCCCTTCGGCCATACCGGCGAGGATGCGCTGAACAAGAAGATGGCGGCCTGGGGCGGTTTCGACCACAATGCACAGTCGCTGCGCGTGGTGACGCGGCTGGAGAGCCGCTATGCCGAATTCGACGGGCTGAACCTCACCTGGGAGACGCTGGAGGGGCTGGTCAAGCACAACGGACCGCTGACCGACGCCAGCGGAAACGGGCTGACGGGGCCGGTGCCGCAAGCGATCCGCGACTATTCGGAGCTGCACGACCTCGAGCTCGACCGCTTCGCCGGCATCGAGGCGCAGTGCGCGGCGATCGCCGACGACATCGCTTACAACAGCCATGACATCGATGACGGCCTGAGGTCGGGCCTTCTGACGCTAGAGATGCTGGAAAATGTCTCGCTGCCCGGCTCGATCCTCGACGGCGTGCGTCAGCGCTATCCGGCGCTGGACGATGTGAGGACAGGGCACGAACTGATGCGCCGGCAGATCACGATGATGGTCGAGGATGTCATCGTCTCCACCACCGCCAATCTGGCCCGCATCAAGCCGGACAGCGCCGACGCGGTGAGGGCGGCAGGCGAGACGATGGTGACCTTTTCAGCCCAAATGGCCGCTTTCGAAGAAGAATTGAAAGCCTTTCTCTACAAGCATCTCTATCGACACAGCGAAGTCGTGCGCGTGCGCAACCAGGCCGAGCAGATCGTCAACGACCTGTTCGAGGTCTATTTCGCCGATCCGCGCGCCATGCCCGATGGCTGGCGCGAAGGGCTCGACCGGGCTGATGATCGCATCAAGGCGCGCAGCGTCGCCGATTTCCTGGCGGGCATGACGGATACCTACGCTTTGAAGGAACACCGCCGTTTGTTTGACCATACGCCTGAATTAAGCTAGGCGGGGCTCGATTTTGCCGGCCAATAGACCGGATTCCCGCAAAGCCGCCAGAGCCAGGGCCACACCAATGAACATCTTCGCCGATTTCAACGCGCGAATTATAAAGGCCGTCGAAGCGCTTGATTTGAAAGACAAAGACGGCGGTTCGCTGGACTTGTCGCGCGTCGCCGTCGAGCCGCCGCGCGACGCCAGCCATGGCGACCTGGCGACCAATGCGGCAATGGTGCTGGCCAAGCCGACCGGCCAGCCGCCGCGCGCACTGGCTGAAAGGCTGGCGCAAGCGCTGCGCGCCGACCCGGACATCGCCGCTGCAGACGTTGCCGGTCCGGGCTTCGTCAATCTCAGGCTCAAGGACGCGTTCTGGCAGGCGCATCTGACTGCGCTGCTCGGCGAAGGCCGCAATTACGGCCGCTCGACCGTTGGCGGCGGCAAGAAGGCCAATGTCGAATATGTCTCGGCCAACCCGACCGGACCGATGCATGTCGGCCATTGCCGCGGCGCGGTGGTGGGTGATGCGCTCGCCAATCTGATGGCCTTCGCCGGTTATGACGTGATCAAGGAATATGTCATCAACGACGCTGGTTCGCAGATCGACGTGCTCGGCCGCTCGGTCATGCTGCGTTACCGCGAGGCGCTCGGCGAGGACATCGGCGAGATTCCTGCCGGGCTCTATCCGGGCGACTATCTCGTGCCGGTCGGTCAGGCTCTGGCGAGCGAATTTGGCCGTTCCTTGCTGCAGATGCCGGACGAAGAAGCGCTTGCCATTGTCAAGGACAGGACGATCGATGCGATGATGGCAATGATCCGTGAGGATCTGGCGCTGCTCAATGTGCATCACGACGTCTTTTTCTCGGAGCGCACCCTGCACGCCGACAACGCCCGGAAAATCCGCTCGGCGATCAACGACCTGACCCTCAAGGGCCATATCTACAAGGGCAAGCTGCCGCCGCCCAAGGGCGAGAAGCCGGACGACTGGGAGGATCGCGAGCAGACGCTGTTCCGCTCGACAGCGGTCGGCGACGACATGGACCGGGCGCTGGTCAAGTCGGACGGCACCTTCACCTATTTTGCCGCGGACGTCGCCTATCTGAAGGACAAGGTCGATCGCGGTTTCGTCGAGCTGATCTATGTGCTTGGCGCCGATCATGGCGGTTATGTGAAGCGCCTGGAAGCGCTCGCCCGGGCGATTTCCGGCGACGAGGTGAAGCTCACCGTGCTGCTTTGCCAGTTGGTAAAGCTTTTTCGCGAGGGCGAGCCGGTGCGCATGTCGAAGCGGTCGGGCGATTTCGTAACGCTGCGCGAAGTGGTGGAGGAGGTCGGTCGCGATCCGATCCGCTTCATGATGCTCTACCGCAAGAACGATGCGCCGCTCGATTTCGACTTCGCCAAAGTGACCGAGCAGTCGAAGGACAATCCGGTGTTCTACGTCCAGTACGCCTCGGCGCGCTGCCATTCGGTGTTCCGGCAGGCGAGCGAACAGCTGGGCGAGGCCAATTTCGACCGCAATCGGCTGGCCGCCGCCACCGCTTCGCTGACCGACGAAGGCGAGATCGGCCTGATCAGGAAGCTTGCCGAATATCCGCGGCTGATCGAATCCGCGGCACTTGCACTCGAGCCGCACCGGCTGGCATTCTACCTCTACGATCTCGCCTCCAGCTTCCACGGACATTGGAACCGCGGCACCGAAAATCCCGACTTACGTTTTGTTAAGGTTAACGACCGACAATTGACCCATGCCAGACTAGGGCTGGTGCAGGCTGTTTCGGACGTTTTGACGTCCGGCCTGACGCTGATCGGAGCCGATGCGCCCACCGAAATGCGTTAGGTTTGACTAAAAAACCTGTCACCTTTTGCCCACATTGCGCTGGTAAGGGCCAACCCTGCGCGACGTCAACGGCGTCCGAATGAGTGCGAGTTCGGGAACAATAATGGCAGACAGAACCCAGCTGAAAGCAGCCGCCCAAAACGATATCGCCAACGATGATCCGTTCGCGGAACTGACCAGGATCATGGGCTTCGACCCGCGCCAGCCGGTCAAGCCGCAAGCCCAGTCGACGGCGGCTGCAGCAAGTCAGCCAGCGGACGACGGCGATTTCGGCATCGACCTCGAGAAGGAACTGATGGGCGAATTCGGCGGCGACGCCAATGACGGCGCAGCCGAGCTTCGCGAGCCGGCTTTCGACGCGGCTGCTACTGACCCAATCGACGACGAGCTTGTCGCGTCGCTCGAACAGGATCTCCTGCTCGACGACGATGCGGTAGACGAAACCGCCGTTGCCATTGCTGTCGACGATGTGCGCTCTGGCGTTGCCGGAACTCCCTCGGCTGCTGAAGCTGCTTTCGACGACGATTTCGACGAAGCGCTCGCCAGTTCGCTCGAAGACGTGTCGCTATTCGAAGACGATTTGCCGGTGGACGACAGGCTTGGGAACGACGAGCTTGGGAACGACGAGCTTGCCGCGTCGCTCGAACAGGATTTCCGGCTGGACGACGACACGGCGGACGAAACTGCCCATGTCGTTGCCGCCGCCGACCTGGGTTCCGGTGTTGCCGAAGTATCCGCGCCGGCTGTTGAAGCGGCGTTCGACGACGATTTTGACCATGCGATCGCCAGTTCGCTCGAAGACGTGTCGCCGTTCGAAGACGATTTGCCGGTAAACGACGAACTCTCTGCGTCGCTCGAACAGGATTTCCGGCTGGATGACGATGCGACGGACGAACAGAATACCGTCGCCGACATCTCCGCGCCGGCCGCTGACCCCGCCTTCGACGATGAATTCGACAACGCCGTCGCAAGCTCGCTCGGAGACGAGCTGACGCTCGACGAGCACGTGCAGGTGGAGCAGGCTGCCGAAGCCGCCGACATCGCCGCGCCGGCCGCCGAACCCGCGTTGGACGATGAATTCGACAACGCCGTCGCAAGCTCGCTCGAAGACGAGTTGACGCTCGACGAGCATGAGCCGATCGAGGCCGCTGTCGAGGCTCCCGCTGCGGCTGTTTGGGCCGTTTCGGATGAGTCCGACGAGGACTTTGCCGACCACGACACTATGGCCGACGTCGCCATGGATGACGTCGACATGGATTTCGACATTCGCACGGCTGAGCCGGTCGAAGTCGACGAGCCAGAAATTGACGAGCCGGATTCTATCGCCGCCAACGACGACGAGCCTTCCGCCGCGACCCCGGAACATGCGTTGGACGACGATTTTGAATTGAGCTTCGACGACACGCTTGCCGATGAAGCCGAGGAGCCGGCTACTCAGGCCCCCGGCGTTGCAGCCGAACCGACGGCGCCAGCCGCCGTCGCTGAGGAGCGGAGCCTCGAAGACGAATTGAACGCGCTGTTGGGCACCATGAGCGCACGGGCTGCCCCGGTGGCAGCGTCCGCGGCCGCCATGGTCCAGCAACCTGTAGCCGCGGCTGGAGAAGCCGCCGACGGACCAGTGGATCCCACCGACGAACTGGCCGGGAGCCTTGACGAGCAAGACCTTTCGGAGCAGTCGAATGAAGACGCGGTCCAGGCCGCCGACGCCGATCTCGACACCGTTCTCCTCGACGGGCTCGAGGGCCATGATTTCGGCGCTGAAGAAGCTGTCGGACCGGCTGATATCGAATTCGACGATGATGCATTGCACGCCGCCTTCGCCAAGGACATCGGTCTGGATCATGGCGATGACGTTGCGGCCGCCGCTCCACAGCAGGATCCGAATGATTCGCTCAGCTGGATGACGGCACCCTCCGCCGCGCCTGCGCCGGCCCGTTCGTGGAGCCGCGTAACGCCGGTGGCACAGCCGCAACCCGCCTTTGCAGCCCAGCCGACGGCTTCGGCGACCACAGAAACAACGACACCGCCAACCGCTGCGGCACCCTCCTATCAGGATGAGCCGGCCTATCAGGATGAGCCGGCCTATCAGGATGAGGCGGCCGAAGACGATGCCGCCAATGCGGCACCTGCGCCAGCTCAAAGCGAACAAGCCTCTGCATATGACGAGATGCCCGATGTCGAGACAGTCGATGTGCCCGAGCGCGTCGTAGCGCTGGCGGACGACCTCGATATTCCGGAACTCGACTCCAATGAAGACGCACCGCCGGCGCCTGCCTATGACGATCTCGATACCGAGTTCGCCAACCTTCTCTCGGAAATGAATGCCGTGGACGTCGCTGCCGGCCCGGCGCGCAGCGCGGCGTATGACGACGAATCCTACAATACCGGATTCAAGCCGGGGGCCGGACCCCAGCCGGGGGCAGGGTTCCAGTCAGGCCATGAGTCCGACCGCGTTGAAACGCGAACCTATGCGGCGAGACCCGCAGTATCGCCCGTCAATGCCTCTTACGCCGATGCCGCCAGCGGCTTCGATCTGGGCGACTTGCCCAGCGGCCGACCGGTTTCGCAAGCGCAAGCCAACGACTTTGCCCTGGACGAACTCGACTACGACCCCGAACTGGATGAGGCCATGTCGGTTCCAGGCCTGGCCGAGCAGGATGCCGCGAGGCCCCGGAGCCGCGGCCTGCTGGTCGCCGCAGTCGTCGGCGCCGTGGCGATCGCCGGCGGTCTCGGCGCCTTCGCGCTGTCTTTCGGCGGCAACGGCGGCACCGATGCGCCGGTCATCGTCAAGGCGGACAACGCACCGATCAAGGTCAGGCCGGAAAACCCGGGCGGCACCGTCGTGCCGAACCAGGACAACAAGGTTTACGACGCCGTGGCCAAGGGGGGCGCGAGGCCTGCCGAACCGGTCCAGGAAAAACTGGTCACCAACACCGAAGAGCCGGTGGACGTGGCGGCCAAGGAACCGCCGCAGAGCCGTGTGGTCGATCTTTCGCCCGACGACATCGACACGGCTGAAGCCGCCGATGCGGCCGGCGGCACGCAAGCGGCCGGGAATGCCGACGCCGCCGCGCCGGCACCCAAGTCCGAGGATCGTATCGCCCAGGTTCTGCAAGAGGCCGAGCAGGGCATCGAGCCGGATGTCGTCGCCGTTGCGCCACGCAAGGTGAGAACCATGGTGGTCAAATCTGATGGTTCACTGGTTGCGCGCGAGGATCCGGCGCCTGCGGCATCGCAGGTGGCTGCCGTCGAGCCCGTCGATCCGGCGCCGCAGCTTGTGGCCCCGGCGGGTCAGGCCGGCGAAGCGGCGCAGACCGGTACCGTAGCGTCTGTTGCCGACCAGGCAAGTGGCGACCTGTTGGGCGGCGACCCAGTGGCCGGCGACCGGGCCGAAACCGCCACGCCGGAAGCAGTCAATCTGGCCGTCGTGCCCACGGCTGAGGCTGAAGCTCAAACCAACCAGCCTGCCAACACGCCGGCGACGGTTCCGGTGGCGCCGCAGCGTCCGTCCGACCAGCCGGTCGACGTCGTCGGTGAGGTCAAGCCCGACCAGGTTGCGTCCATCAGTCCGGCGGCGGCCTCGACCGGCGGTGGCTCGTGGTCGATGCAGATCGCCTCGCAGCCGACCGTCGAAAGCGCCCAGTCGACCTATCAGGATCTGCAGCGTCGCTATGGCAGCGTGCTTTCCGGCCACACGGCCAACATCGTCAAGGCCGAGATCGCCGGCAAGGGAACGTTCTATCGCGTTCGCGTCCCGGCGAAGTCGCGCAACGATGCGATCAGCCTGTGCACCAACTACAAGGCTGCCGGCGGCAACTGTTTCGTGTCGCGCTAACCATTTTCAAATCTCCCGCCCTTGGGCCGAAAGAACCGGGGGGGGGGGGGGGGGGCCCCCGGGGGGGGGGGGGGGGGGGTTGTGGGTGTGGTTTGTGGGTGAGGGGGGGGTGGTGGGGGGGGGGCTGATGTTAG
>NZ_JBVVQV010000005.1:0-38688 GCF_055811235.1 Mesorhizobium sp. WSM4810
TCACTACTCACTACTCACTACTCACTACTCACTACTCACTACTCACTACTCACTACTCACTACTCACTACTCACTACGTCCGCGGCCTTTGCCAGCCGATATCGAGCAGACCCAACCGGCCGAGTTCCCGATCCATCGCGCGCGCGACATCCTTGCGCTCGGCACCGATGTCGCGCAATTGGCGGTCCGAAAGGTCGTCGACGTTCTCGGGCGGGAGGTTGACTGCCATTTTTGCATGGCGGAACCAATCAGACACCGCGCGCAGCCAGGCCGGGCGGACGGTTACAGGACTCAAGACGATGTGAGACATGGTGCAATCCGGCTTCTCCAGACATCAAGTCCGGTTTGACGTTTGTACGATGGTCACATCATGACGGATTGAAATCAAAACGAGAAACGAGTAGTTTTCTCTGCATCTTCAAGTTTTGTTTGAGGATTGGAAATGCTCGACCGGCCTCTCCTCGTCCTATTCTGATGGCGCGCCTGCTGCCTGGAACCCGTGCACTGAGGACGCTGGAAGCAGCCGCCCGGCACCTCAATTTCACCCGCGCCGCGGACGAACTTGGCCTGACCCCGGCCGCGGTCAGCCACCAGATCAAGGAGATCGAGGATCAGCTCGGCATCGTGCTGTTCACGCGCACCAGCCGCACCATCCGGCTGACCGAGGCGGGCGCGGTGCTGTTCGAGGCCTCGACCGACGCGCTCGACCTGCTTGGCCGCGCCGTCTCACGGGCGCACAAGCTGGCGCGTGGAACGGCGTTGCTGAAAGTGACACTCGACGCCCAGTTTGCGACAAAATGGCTGATGCGACGCGTCGATGATTTTCGCAAGCAGCGACCGGGCATCGAGCTCCGCTTCGACATTGCCTCTGAATTGCGCGATTTCGACTTGGACGACGTCGATGTCGGCATCCGTTTCGGCGCGGGAAAATATCCCGGTCTTTGCACCCACCGGCTGTTCGACAACATCATCATCCCTGTGTGCAGCCCCAGCCTGCTGGCCTCCGGCCCGCCGCTGCGCGAGCCACGCGATCTCTTCCATCACACGCTCGCCCACATCGAGTGGGCGCGACAGGGCGTGACCTGGCCAAACTGGCGGATGTGGATGGCGGCGGCCGGCGTCGACGATTTCGACGACAGCCGGACGATCGTGTTCGGCACCTCGACCGACGCCGTTCAGGCCGCGCTCGACGGCAATGCCGTTGCGCTCGCCGATTTTGCCATGGTGGCGAGCGACCTTTCCGAGGGCCGGCTGATCCGGCCCTTCGAACTTGGCATCAAGGTTCCGCCCGACTTCGCCTACTTCCTGGTCTATCCCGTCGCATCCGCCAATGATCCCAGGATCGTGGCGTTCAGGGATTGGCTCCTCAACGAAGTTCACAACCCGCAGCCGGAGCCGACGCTTGGATGATTGGATGAGCTTCAGGTCGCTCTGAGTGATCAGCCGGCAGTCGTCGACCTACTTTCATGTCGGCAGCGTCAGCCCGCGACATCCGCCGCGCCGAACCAACCGATCACCGCGCCGATCAAGTCCCAGTCGAACCCTTGGTAGCGATGATTGACGGATAGCGTCGTGGCGACGAATCCGAACCAGAGAACGAAGCCGAAGACGAGCCCGGCAACGAGGCTCGGTTCGCCACCGGTCATCGCTGCGACGATCAGAGACATGACGAGCGCCATGACAATTTCCGCGACGAAGCTGATGACGAAGGGCAGCGGCGATTTACTCATGGTCGCCGGATCAAGCCTGGTGGCCTTTAGCCACGGCTTGCTCAGGCCCATGTACCAGGCAAGCGCCGAACAACCACGCCACCACCGCGGCGACGATCACCGCCAGCCAGTTCACTGCTGAAAAATCCATGGTTTCCTCCCCGGAAGCATGTCGCTCAAAAGCATGCCCTCGGGACCCGAGCCGGGGGAGCCCAGCGGTTTTGGGACAACGGCATGCGTATTCTCAAAATCGAAGCGTGATGGAACGCCTGTTCGGCGATGCCGTCAAGAAAACCGCCAGACGGTGGTGCGTTTGACCAGCGCGTCTTCCAGCGCCCGGGTTACCGCCACGTCGTAGACGGCGAGCGGCTCCAGTCCAGCTTTCGGCAGATAGGAGCGGCCGGGATCGCCAACGAGGATGTCGGCGCCACGCGCCTTGAGCGTCGCGAACCATGGCTTCAGCCGGTCGGCGAAGGATTTGTCGTAGAAGACGTCACCGGCCAGGACCACATCCCAGCCCGCATCGGTTCCGATGCAGTCGGTGCCAAGAAACATTATCCCGACGCCATTGGCCTCGGCGTTGAGGCGGATCGCGGTCGCGCAGAACGGGTCGATGTCGGCGGCGATCACCTCTGCCGCGCCGGCCTTCACTGCCGCAATGGCGACAAGGCCGGAACCGGAGGCAAAGTCGAGCACGCGCTTGCCCTGCACATCAGACGGATTGTCGAGGATGTAGCGGGCAAGGCCCTGGCCGCCGGCCCAGGCGAAGGCCCAGAAAGGCGGCGGCAGACCGATTTCGGCCAGTTCGTCCTCTGTCCGCTGCCACAGATCATGCGCCTCGTCGGCCAGATGCAGCAGCATCTCCGGCACATGCGGCGGTGCCATCAGCGCCGTGTTGTCGAGGATGAAGTTTCTCGCGCTGTTTGGCGTCAGCGCCGTCACGGCGCCGGCGTCAGGTCGCCCATGCGGCAGACCTCTTTCCATTCGGCCGGCGTCACCGGCTGCACGGAAAGTCGTCCGAGCCGGACCAGCGCCATCTCGGCAAGCTTGGGGTTGGCCTTGACCTGCTCCAGCGTCACCGGCTTCGGCACATCCTTGACGGCGCGGATATCGACACATTCCCAGCGCGGATCGTCAGTAGTGGTGTCCTGATGGGCCAGCGCGCAGACCTCGACGATGCCGACCACGTCGAGCCCGTCGTTGGAATGGTAGAAGAAGCCGAGATCGCCGATCTGCATCGCCTTCATGTTGTTGCGCGCCGCATAGTTGCGCACGCCGTCCCATTGCGTGCCGGCCTTGCTCTTCGCCTTGAGGTCCTCGAAGGAGAAGACCGAGGGTTCGGATTTGAACAGCCAGTAGTTCATTTTTTGCTCCTCCGCGGCTGGAGATCAGCTGCAGCGCCGCGCGTCTTTCAGACGCGCAAAGGACGCTGTAGCACTTTGATTTTGCGCATGATCCTCTCCGAAAATCGATTCCGATTTTCGGAGTCATGCACTCACTGGCTTGTTGAAGGTCCAATTCCATTGCCGGATTTCGACGCTTTCGAACAGCCCTGCCCTGGCAAAGGGGTCTGCCGCCGATAGCGCTTCTGCCGCCTCCAGATCGGGCGCCTCAACCACGACGAGGCTGCCGTTCGGCTTGCCGTCGGCGTCGAGGAACGGACCGGCGAAGGCCAGCTTGTTCTCGCCGTTCAGTCCCTCAAAAAAGGCAACATGCTCGGGCCGCGTATCGAGCCGCACCTGCAGGCTTCCAGGCTTGTCCTTGCAAATCAGCGCAAACAGCATCTTTCCATCTCCGGATTGTTCAACATTACACGTCGGTTTCGGTCTTCAGCGGCCTTGTCATCAGCGCCGACACAGCCTGGCGGATGGTGATCGTGCCGTCCAGTATGGCGGCGACGGCGGTGATGATCGGCGCGTCGATGTTGCGCTCGGTGGCGATGCGGGCGGCGATCGCCGCCGTCGGCACCCCTTCGGCCAAGGGCAGCCCGGCAAGCGGCTTGCCTTGCCCCAGCGCCAGCCCGTAGGCGAAATTGCGCGACTGGGCGGACGAGCAGGTGAGCAACAGGTCGCCGAGACCGGAAAGTCCCATCAGCGTTTCCGGCCTGGCGCCGAAGGCGGCGCCGATGCGGCGCAATTCGACAAAGCCGCGCGTCACCATGGCGGCCTGGGCGCTGGCGCCGAGCTCGGCGCCGGTGACCGCACCGGCGGCAATGGCGAAGACGTTCTTCAGCGCGCCGCCGATCTCGACGCCGATGAGGTCGTCGCTCGAATAGCAGCGCAGATTCTGCGCCGAAAAGCGTGCGGCCAGGTCGGCCGCCAGACCCTCATTGCCGGCGGCGACCACCACGGCCGTCGGCAGCCCCCTGGCGACGTCAGTGGCGAAGCTCGGCCCGGACAGGGCGGCGACCGGATTTTCAGGCAGGGTCTCTCCAGCGACCGCCGACAGCAATGCGCCGGTGTCGCGCTCGATGCCCTTGGCGCAGAGGACCAGCGGGACGTCCTTCGGCATATGGGCTTTCGCGGTGGCCAGCATGGCGCGCAGCGACTGCGCCGGCGCCACCGCCAGAACGCAGTCGGCGCCGTCGAGCGCAGCCTCGATGTCGCTCGTTGCCACGATGCCGGCCTGGAGCGCGATGCCCGGCAGATAGCGCGGATTTTCGCCACGGTCGATCGCGGCGACGGTCTCCGGGTCGCGCGCATAAAGGCGGACGAAATGGCTGGCGCGCAGCATGGCCAGCGCCAGCGCCGTGCCCCAGGCACCGCCGCCGAGCACGGCAATGCGCCAGCCGCTTGGTACCTCGTGCCCGCTGCCGCTCATGCCTTGGCTCCGCGCCGGCCCGAGCCGACCATCGGAGCGGAGATGCTGTCCAGCGGCCAGCGCGAACGCGGCACGAAATCAGCGGTGTTTTCACCCGATATGCCGGCGCGCAGCCGCTCGATGCCGGCCCAGGCGATCATCGCCGCATTGTCGGTGCAGAGCTTGAGCGGCGGCGCGACGAAAGCAAAACCGGCCTTCTCGCACAGGGCTTCGAGTGTCGTCTTGATCGTCCGGTTGGCGGCGACACCGCCTGCAACGACGAGCGCAGGCTTCAGCTCGCTCGGAAACTCCTGGCGGAAACGGTTCAGCGTCCTCGAAACACGGTCATCCAGCGCATCCGCAACCGCCGCCTGGAAGGAGGCGCAGATGTCGGCGACGTCCTGGTCGCTCAAAGGGGCAATGGCCGTCGCTGCTTGGCGCACGGCGGTCTTCAGCCCGGAAAAGGAAAAATCGGGCTGCGCCGAGCCCTTCATCGGCCGCGGGAAGGCGAAGCGCGCGGCGTCGCCGGTCGCCGCCGCCTTCTCGACATTCGGCCCGCCTGGATAGGGCAGGCCGAGCATCTTGGCCGTCTTGTCAAAAGCTTCGCCGAGCGCATCGTCGATGGTCGTCGCCCAGCGCTGGTAGTCACCAACGCCGCGCACCGCGACGATCTGCGTGTGGCCGCCGGACACCAGCAGCAACAGATAGGGAAAGTCGAGCCCGTCGGTCAGCCGCGCGGTCAGCGCATGGCCTTCGAGGTGGTTGATGGCGATCAGCGGCTTGTTCGCCGCGGCTGCGATCGCCTTGGCCGTCATCAGCCCGACGATCAGACCGCCGACGAGGCCGGGGCCGGCGGTCGCAGCGATCGCGTCGATATCGGCGAGATGGACGCCTGAATCGGCAAGCGCGGCCTCGATGATGCCGTCCAGCGCCTCGACATGGGCACGCGCGGCGATTTCCGGGACGACGCCGCCGAAGGCGGCATGCTCTTCGATCTGGCTGAGCACGATATCAGCCAGGATTTTCGGCGCGCCGCCGCCGTCCAGCGCTACCACGCTGGCGGCGGTCTCGTCGCAACTCGTCTCAATGCCCAGAACGCGGATCAATTCGTTGCCATCCCTGGAGATTGTGCAACCAGCCTTTCCCCGTTAGGAGAAAGCCCGGAAACGGCCTCGATCTGCCGGGGGTTATCACGGACAGCGCGCCATGCAAACAACCTTGAAAATCGGAACACGCGGCAGCCCGCTGGCGCTGGCGCAGGCGCATGAAACGCAGGCGCGGCTGATGGCCGCTCACGGCATGCCGGTTGAGGCATTCGAGGTGGTCGTCATCTCGACCAGCGGCGATCGCATCCAGGACCGGCCGCTGTCGGAAGCCGGCGGCAAGGGGCTGTTCACCAAGGAAATCGAGGAGGCGCTGCTGGCGCGCCGCATCGACATCGCCGTGCATTCGTCGAAGGACATGCCGACGGTGTTGCCCGACGGGCTGGAACTGTCTGCCTTCCTGCCGCGCGAGGATGCCCGCGACGCCTTCGTCGGCAAGGCGGCCAAAACGATCGCCGGATTGCCGCACGGCGCGAAGGTCGGTTCGTCGTCGCTCCGGCGTCAGGCGCTGATCCGGCGGATGCGGCCGGATCTCGACGTGGTGATGTTCCGCGGCAATGTGCAGACGCGGCTGCGCAAGCTCGACGAGGGCATCGCCGACGGCACCATCCTTGCCTATGCCGGGCTGAAGCGGCTCGGGCTCGAAGATGTCGTCACCGACCTGATGCCGCTCGACAGCTTTCCGCCGGCGCCGGGGCAAGGCGCGATCTGCATCGAAAGCCGCATCGGCGACCTCGATGTGGAAAGAATGCTGACGGCAGTCCACGACGTGCCGACCGGGCAGGCGCTGGCCTGCGAACGCGCTTTCCTGGCGGCGCTCGACGGTTCCTGCCGCACGCCGATTGCCGGCCATGCGACGATATCGGCCGAAACGGTGTTCTTCGGCGGGCTGATCATCTCGCCGGACGGCGCGCAATCGCATGAGGTCAAGGCGGAAGGCCCGGCGCAGGATGCCGCGCGCATCGGCGACGATGCCGCCAGGACCGTGCGGGCCAAGGCCGGCGAAAAATTCTTCGACGGCTGGGCCTGATATGCGTCGCGTCCTGGTGACGAGGCCGGAGCCGGGCGCCTCGCGCACGGCACAGCGGCTTGAGGACTTGGGTTTTAAGCCGATCCTGCTGCCGCTGACCGAAACGGTGGCGCTGCCGGTTGATCCGGACAGGGTCGCAGCCAATACCGCGGCCGTTGCCGTCACCAGCGCCAATGCCGTGCGCCATGCGCCGAAAGAAATCAGCGCGGCGCTCGCCGGTTTGCCTTGCCATGCCGTCGGCAGACGGACAGCGCAGGCCGCCCGTGCGGCCGGGTTTCTGTCGGTCAGCGAAGGGCCGGGCGATGCCGAGGCGCTGGCGGATGCGCTTGCCGGCGATTGCGCCGGACAAACCATCGTCTATTTGTGCGGGCGGGTGCGTTATTCGGGTTTCGAGCAGCGGCTGCAGTCGGCAGGCGTTCAGGTTCGCGCCGTTGAGACCTATGACACTGTCGCGCTGGATTATTCCGATGAGGCCGTTCTTGCGCGCTTGTCCGGCCTGCCGGTCGAGGCGGTGCTGCTCTTTTCGGCCAAGGCCGCCACAGCGCTGCAGGCACTGGCTGGGCGGCCGGCGCTGCGTGAGCTTTTTAAAAAGACATGTTTTTTTGCGCTGTCCGGACGTATCGCCGCAGCCTTGGAGACGGTTGCCTCAGAACAGCTCCGCGTTGCGCCGGAGCCCAGCGAGGAGGCGCTGCTGGAGCTTTTGCGGACGTCACCTTGACCCCGTGTCATCACGCCGCCCCTTTTCACCGCTTGGTGATGTGCTAGACCCTTCCTGAACCATCCCGAAGCGAAATTTGCGGAGCCCAAGCATGGTCAAGACGCCGAAGATGCGGCATTCGAAAAGCCGTCGCGAGCCGGTGACCATCGAGCTCGATCCCGGCGCTGTCTCGCGCGTTGCCGACGAGGATGCCGCCAACGGGCGGACCGACGAGGCGAAGGCGGAGGAGGCGGCAAGCGCGTCGCAGCCGGAAGCGCCTGAAGAACCCGTCCATGCCGACCAGACCGACATCGAGCCGTGGGAACATGCCGAAGCGGCCCCGCCGGACGGCTCGGAACAGCCGGCCGAGGGCGGTGCCAAAACTCCTGAAGGGCCCAAACCGACTTATCCGGCCGGCTCGGAGGCATCGGCGAAGCGGGCCTTCGACTACAGTTTCGACGACGCATCGGCCAAGGACGCTTCGGCCAAGGCGGGCGCCGCAGACGCGCCGAAGGAAACCCAGGCAGGGACTGAAGACATGGCAGCGCAGCCGAAGCGTGGCGGCATCAACGGCATCGCTGCCGGCATTATCGGCGGCGTCATCGCGCTGGCTGCCGCCGGAGGGCTGCAGTTTGCCGGCCTGCTCGGCGCGCCAGGGGTTGGCGATTTATCCTCGAGCGGCGTGTCGCTCGATGGCGTCAACAGCGAAATCGCTGCGCTGAAGAGCGAGATTGCCGGGCTCAAGGATACAGCCGGCAATAATGACGCCTCGGCCAAGGTGGACGGGCTGTCGTCAGCGCTGGATCAGGTCAAAACGGATGTCGCGGCGCTGAAATCGGCGATCGAGCAGGGCGGAGCAGGCGACACAGCCGGGCTTGCAGCCCTCGGCGACAAGGTCAGGCAGATCGAGACGGCGGTTGCGGCGCTTGGCCAGACCGGCAACACGGCGCCGGTCGATCTCGGACCGCTCAACGAAAAGCTGGCCGGGCTCGACGCGGCGGTGAAATCCGCCGGCGAGACGGCGAAGGCACAGGACGGCCGGCTTGCAGCGCTGGAACAGTCGGTGTCTCAGCTTTCCGGCAAGGTCGAGGCACAGGCCGGGCAGCCCAAGGTTGCGCTCGCCATCGCCGCATCGGCGCTGAAGGCAGCACTCGACCGTGGTGCGCCATTCGCCGCCGAACTCGAAACCTTTGCGGCGATTTCGCCGGATGCTCCAGAGATCGCAGCCTTGCGTCCCTACGCCGAAACGGGCGTTCCGACCCGGGCGGAGATCGCAACCGAAATGCCTGCCGCCGCCAATGCCATGGTCGCTGCCTCCGAGCCCGTCGACCCGAATGCCGGCTTCCTGCAAAACCTGCTGTCGAGCGCGCAATCGCTGGTCAAGGTCAGGCCGATCGGTGCAGTCGAAGGCGCTGGCGCTCCGGAAATCGTCGCTCGCATGGAGGTGGCGGTCGATCAGGGCGATTACGCCAAGGCGCTCAGCGAATACGATATGCTGCCCGAGGCGGTGAAGGCGGCCGGCGCCGATTTTGCCGGCAAACTGAAGGCGCGAATCGAGGTCGAGAAGCAGGTCGACGCGCTGATCGCCAGTGCGATGAAGGCGTGAGGGAAACCCGATGATTCGCATTCTGCTTTTCCTCGCCGTGGTTTTCGCGCTCGGGCTGGGCTTCGCCTGGCTGGCCGACCGGCCAGGCGAGATGGTCGTCACCTTCAGCGGCTATCAATACCAGGTCAGCCTGATGGTGGCAGCGGTGGCGGTCGTTGCCGTGGTTGCCGCGGTGATGATCGTCTGGTGGCTGCTCAAGGCGCTGTGGAACAGCCCCTACACCATCTCGCGCTATTTCCGCGTGCGCCGTCGCGATCGTGGCTATCAGGCGCTGTCGACCGGTATGATTGCCGCCGGCGCCGGTGACGGGGCGCTCGCCCGCAAGAAGACCAAGGAAGCGGCAAAGCTGATCCGCTCCGACCAGGAGCCGCTGATCCAATTGCTGGAGGCGCAAGCCTCGCTGCTCGAAGGCGACCATGAGGGTGCCCGCGAAAAGTTCGAGACCATGCTCGACGATCCCGAAATGCGGCTGCTCGGCCTGCGCGGGCTTTATCTCGAGGCCGAACGCCTCGGCGACCGCAACGCGGCGCGGCACTACGCCGGCCGCGCCGCGGCGATGGCGCCGCAGTTAGCCTGGGCCGCCGAATCGACGCTGGAAGACCTGACCGGGCGCGGCGACTGGGACGGCGCGCTGAAACTGGTCGAGGCGCAGAAATCGACGCGGCAGATCGAGCGCGATGCCGCCAACCGGCGTCGCGCCGTGCTGCTCACCGCCAAGGCGCAGGCGCTGATCGACAGCGATCCCAATGCCGCCAAAACCGCTGCTCTGGAGGCCAACCGGCTGCGGCCGGATTTCGCGCCGGCGGCGGGGATCGCAGCCAAACTGCTGTTCAGACAGAATGATGTGCGCAAGGGCGCGAAGATCCTCGAAACGGCGTGGAAAGCCGAGCCGCATCCAGAGATCGCCGAGCTTTACACCCACGCCCGGCCAGGCGATGCCGTGCTCGACCGGCTGAACCGGGCGAAGAAGCTGCAGGAGATGAAGAAGAACCACGCCGAATCGTCGCTGGCGGTGGCGCGCGCCGCGCTCGACGCGCAGGACTTTTCAACCGCCCGCAAAGAGGCCGAGGCGGCTATCCGCATGGATCGCCGCGAAGGCGCCTATCTGCTTCTGGCCGACATCGAGGAGGCAGAGACCGGCGATCAGGGCAAGGTGCGGCAGCTTTTGTCCAAGGCAGTGCGTGCACCGCGCGATCCGGCCTGGGTCGCCGACGGCGTCGTTTCCGAACGCTGGGCGCCGGTGTCGCCGATCACCGGCAAGCTCGACGCCTTCGAGTGGCGTGCGCCGATGGAGCGGCTCGGCCAACTCATCGACAGTGACGAGGATGCGCCGGACGCCGCGGTGCCGACAATTGCAGCGCCAACGAAGCCGGAAAAGGAAAATGTGATCGAGCTGAACCCCGCTGGTTCGGCCGAAAGACCGACCGCCGTGGCGGCATCGGAAACTGACGAAGACGATGTTGCGCCGGTCACCGCCACGGCGTCTGCCGCAGTGCCGCCGGATGGCGACGCTGCCGAACCGGCGGAGGAAATGGCCCGGTTGCCCGACGATCCCGGCGTCGATCCGGATGACGAAGAGCAAAAATCACCACGCAAGTTTCGATTGTTTTGATTTGGCTGAGCTTGAAAAGTTTGGCTGAGCTTGAAAGTTTTGGCGGATGGGAAGCAGGAATCACATGTTAGAACGCGTTCTGTCGTTTCTGAAGGACCTGCCGGCAGACGGCCGCGCCCGCAACAACGCCGATGATCCGCGCGTTGCTGCATCCGCCCTTCTCTACCATGTGATGAGTGCCGACGGCGTGCGTCAGGATGCCGAATGGGAGCGGTTCAAGGCGGTGCTGGCGGAAAGCTATTCGATCAGCGGCGACGAGCTCGACGCGCTTGCCGCTGCCGGCGAGCGGGCCGACAATGAGGCGATCGACCTCTACGCCTTCACCAGCGTTTTGAAGCGTCAGCTCGATCCGGACGCGCGAAAAGCCTTCATCGGCCTGATGTGGGAAATCGTCTATGCCGATGGCGAATTGCACGAGCTCGAGGACAATATCGTCTGGCGCGTCGCCGAGCTGATGGATGTCGAACGCCACGACCGCGTCGAGGCACGCCGCAAGGCGGCCGCCGAAGTGCCGGGCGCGGCTGGAACATCGAGCGACGAATAGACGGGATTTCCCCATGCCACCCACGCCGAGGCCGAGACCAAAAATCCTGATCGTGCTGCATCAGGAGAGTTCGAGCCCCGGGCGCGTCGGCCACATGCTTATCGAAGAAGGCTTCGACCTTGATCTCCGCTGCCCGCCGCTCGGCGACGCCTTGCCGGAAACACTGGACGGTCATGCCGGAACCGTGGTGTTCGGCGGACCGATGAGCGCCAATGACGAGGACGATTTCGTCCGCCGTGAGACCGACTGGCTAAAAGTGCCGCTCCGGGAGAACCGGCCGTTGCTCGGCATCTGCCTCGGCGCGCAGATGCTGGTCAACCATCTTGGCGGCAAGGTCGAGGGTCATGGCGAGGGGCTGGTCGAGATCGGCTGGTATCCGCTGACAGCGACCGAGGACGGCAAGAAGCTGATGCGCTGGCCTGAGATGGTCTATCAGTTTCACCGCGAGGGCTTTTCGCTGCCGAAGGACGCGACGCTGCTGGCGACGGCCGAAACCTATCCCAACCAGGCCTTTCGCTATGGCGACAATGCCTGGGGCATCCAGTTCCATGGCGAATTGACAAGGGCGATGATGCAGCGCTGGGTCGTTCGCGGCGCGCATCGCTTCGAGTTGCCCGGCGCGCAGCCCGGTCGCGATCATCTCGGCGGCCGGCTGATCTGGGACATGCATCTCAAGCGCTGGCTCGGCGAATTCCTGCAGACGATCTTCGGCAAGCCGGCGCTGTCCTGATCTGATCTAGTTTGCCCGGATCAGAGTGCCCTAGGATCAGTTTCGCCCGTTGAGGTGGCGCACCTTGCGCAACTGCGGGAACAGCACCGCCCACAGCCCGGCGACAACGACTGCGCCGACGCCGCCGATCACCACCGCGGGCACGGTGCCGATCAATGCCGCCATGGTGCCGGCGCGGAATTCGCCGAGTTCGTTGGAGGCGCCGACGAAAACCTGATTGACGGCGTTGACGCGGCCGCGAACCTTGTCCGGCGTCCACAGCTGGATCAGCGTCTCTCTGATGTAGACGCTGAACATGTCGGCGGCGCCGAGCAAGGCGAGCGCTGCGATCGACAGCCAGGTGATGGTGGAAAGGCCGAACAGCACCGTGAAGGCGCCGAACAGCGCGACGAAGCCGAGCATGACCACGCCGGCATGGTTGCGGATCGGATGTCCGGCCAGCCAGATGGCAACGCAGATGGCGCCGATGCCCGGCGCCGAACGCAACAGTCCCAGGCCCCAAGGGCCGAGTTCGAGGATGTCGCGCGCATAGACCGGCAGCAGCGCCGTGGCGCCGGACAAAAGCACGGCGAACAAATCGAGCGAAATGGCGCCGAGCACGATCTTCTCGCTCCAGATATAGCCGAAGCCGGCAAACAGGGTCTGCATCGTCGGCCTGTCGGTCTCGCTGCGCTGGGCAGGCTTTGGGATGGTGAAGACCAGCACCGCGGCGACAAACATCAGAACGGCAGCGGTGCCGTATGCCGCTTGCGCCGAGAGCCCGTAGAGCAGGCCGCCGGCGACCGGTCCGACGATGGTCGCCGTCTGCCAGGCGGACGAATTCCAGGCGATCGCGTTGCCGAAATCCTCCGGCGGCACGAGGTTGGCGAACAGCGACGCCGCTGCCGGTCCGAAGAAGGCGCGCGCGATGCCGAACATGGCGAGCACGCCGAAGATCAATCCCGGTCCGCTAAGACCGCGCAGCGTCAGCAGCAGCAGGGCCAGCGCGCAGATCGCCTCCAGCAGCACCATCAGCGCCATGATCAGGCGACGGCCGAAACGGTCAGCGACCACCCCGGTGATCAGCACCAGCAGCAGCGAAGGCAGGAACTGGACAATGCCGACAAGGCCGAGATCGAACGGATCGCGGGTCAGGTCGTAGACCTGCCAGCCGACGGCGACGGATACGATCTGGGTGGCGAATGTGGCGAGGAAGCGTGCCGCCCAATAGCTCAGGAAGGGTTTGTGCCGGAAGGCGGCATAGCGCCGGTCGGGCGGTGCGTGAGGTTCGGGTGTCATGAATCAGGCCCCGTGGCAAGGAAGTCGGCCGGCGGGGCACTTCCACGAGGGCGCTGGTCCGACCACCGCGCTTTTAGCGCAGTTCGGTGCGAGGCGCGCGCAAAAATCGGCTCTGGATCAAGGATTTCCGGCTACCATGCTAATTGCACAGCTCGGCGGAGGTGGAAGGGTTATTAGGCGCGCAGGTCGAGTTCTCCCCGCGCCCCCTCTTGTCCTGCCGGACATCTCCCCCCAAGGGGGGAGATTGGACGTCGCGACGGCTTTCGCCAATCTCGAGCGTCAAAGGCGACTTCGAGCGCGTCAGACCGTGGCCTTGGGCTTCCTGGTCTTCTTGACCGGCGCCGGCGGGGCGGCCTTGCGGCCAAGGCCGATCGCCTTGGCCAACTGCGAGCGCGAGGCCGCATAGGTCGGGGCGACCATCGGATAGTCAGCCGGCAAGCCCCATTTGGCTCGGTAGGCATCCGGCGTCAGTCCGAAATGAACGCCGATATGGCGTTTCAGGGATTTGAACTTCTTGCCGTCTTCGAGGCAGATGATGTAATCCGGCGTCACCGATTTCTTGGGATTGACCGCCGGGATCAGCGGTGCTGCGACCGGAACGGCGGGCTGGCCGAGCCCACCTATCGACGCGCTGACGCTGGCGATGAGATCGCCGAGGCCGGAAGCGGGCAAGCGGTTCTTCTCGACGTAAGCGGACACGATGTGAGCGGTCAGCTCGAGAAGGTCGATGTCCTTGCGGGCTTTGTTGCTGTCGTCGGTCAATCTATTTTCTCCGTTAGTGGGGTCGCAGAATTCCTAGTCGGCAAATCTGCATAACGCAATGACGCCGCACCACGCTACACATTATTTTGAATAACAATACTAACGGCCGGGCCAGATCAACAGGTTTGGCCTCGAACCGCTATAATATCAGACAATCAGGGATTTGTCGCGCCACAGTCGAAATCCCCCTTCGAAGGCGCGTGTGTTGTCGCCACGCTCGCAACCGGCAGGCAATTCGTCGAGTTTGTCGACATTGCCGCCGCCGATGATCACATAGTCAGGCTGAAGGGCGCCGCGCAGCCGCTCGACGACGTCGAAAACGTGTTTGCGCCATTTCTTCTTGCCGCGCTTTTCAAGGCCGCGTTCGCCGACATAGTCCTCGAAGCTGCTGCCCTTCTTGTAGGGAAGATGCGCGAGTTCCATCGGCTGGGCGACGTTGTCGAGGATCATCGCAGCACCGAGTCCGGTTCCGAGACCCAGGAACAGCATGCGCCCGCCTTCATAGCTGCCGACGGCCTGCATCAGCGCGTCGTTGACCAGCTTCACCGGCTTGCCGAACTGCGTTGCGAAGTCAAATCCGACCCAACCCTTGCCGAGATTGGCGGGGTCGGCCAGTGGCCTGTTGTGGTGCACCGGGCCTGGATAACCGATCGAGACGACATCGTAGGGCAAGCCATCGGCGAGCGTCTGCACGACGGCGATCATCTGCTGCGGCGTCAGGCCAGGCCCGGAATCGGCTCTGCGCTCCTCGCCGCCGGCGCTGGTGAGGATCTTGACATGGGAGCCGCCGATATCGATCGCAAGCACGATCTTTTCGCTGTCCGGTGCTTGCTTTTTCGCCGCCTTGGCCATTGCGTCGCCTCCGAGTTCATTTCGCCGGGTTGATCCAGCCGTTCGGCGGTCCGAACCCGGCCATCGCCTCGGCGGGACCCCATGCTCCCGGCTCATAGAGGTGTGGCGGCGTGGTATCGCCAAGCACCGGGCCGACGATCCGCCAGGCAAGCTCGCTGGCATCCTGGCGAGTGAACAACTGGCCGTTGCCGTTCATGGCGTCGCCGATCAGCCGCTCATAGGGCGGCATGTCGCCCTTGCTGTCGTCGAGCGCGGTGAGTTCGACCTGCTCGCCGATCATGTCGTCACCAGCGGCCTTGCGCTGGGCGCCGATCGAGATCGCCACCTGCGGGTCGATGCGGAAACGGACGTGATTCGCATCTCCGGGTTTGATCGGGTCGAAGACGTCGAGCGGCGGCCGCTTCAGCCGCACGATGACCTCGGTGGCGTGCACCGGCATGCATTTGCCGGCGCGGATGAAGAAGGGCACGTCGCGCCAGCGCCAGGTGTCGACGAGGAAACGCACCGCCGCGAAGGTCTCGACCGGCGAATTCGGCGCGACGCCCGGCTCGCTGAGATAGCCTTTGAACTGGCCGCGCACGACATCGTCACTGGTCAGCGTCCGGATCGCCCGCAGCACCTGCACCTTCTCGTCGATCAGATCGTCGGCCGAGCGGCCAACGGGCGGCTCCATGGCCAGCAGCAGCAGGATGTTGAGCAGATGGTTCTCGATGACGTCGCGGATGCAGCCGACCTCGTCGTAGAAGCGGCCGCGGCCTTCGACGCCGAAATCCTCGGCCATGGTGATCTGCACGCTCTCGACGAAATTGCGGTTCCAGATCGGCTCGAGAAAGGAATTGGCGAAGCGGAAATAGAGCAGGTTCTGGATCGCCTCCTTGCCGAGATAATGGTCGATGCGAAAGATCGACTGCTCGTCGAAGACCAGGTGAAGGACCCGGTTCAGCCAGCGCGCCGATTGCAGATCGTGACCGAACGGCTTTTCCACCATCAGGCGCGCGCCCTGGGCCGCGCCCGACTGTTCCAGGCCTTGAATGACCGTCTCGAACATGGTCGGCGGCACCGCCAGATAGTGCAGCGGGTGCTGCGCGGTCCCGAGCGCGCTTTTCAGCTTCTCGAATGTCGCGGCGCTGCGGTAGTCGCCGCTGACATAGCGAAGCAGCGAGGCAAGTTTCGCGAATATCTTCTCGTCGACCTTGCCGATGGCCTTGCCGATGCCGTCGTGGGCCCGCGCTTGCAACTGCTTCAGGTCCCAGGCGTCGAAAGCGACGCCGATCACCGGTTCGGTGAGCGTTCCCTTGGCGACCATGGCGTAAAGTGCCGGGAAGATTTTTTTGTGGGCGAGGTCGCCGGTCGCCCCGAAAAGCACCAGCGTGTCGGACCGTTCCTGGTTCATGAGCGTGCCTTCCCCGTCACGAGCCGGTCTTCGGCTTTTCGACATGGCCGCCAAAGGCATAGCGCATGGCGGACAGCAGCTTGTCGGCGAATTCGGATTCGCCTTGCGAGGCGAACCGGTCGAACAGGGCCGAGGACAGAACCGGCGCCGGCACGCCGGTGTCGATCGCCGCCTTCAGCGTCCAGCGGCCTTCGCCGGAATCCGAAACCCGTCCGCCGAACTGCGTCAGCCCCGAATCGGCCTTCAATACGCCCGCCGTGAGGTCGAGCAGCCAGGAGCCGATGACGCTGCCATGCCGCCAGACCTCGGCAACCTCGGCGATATCGATGTCGAACTGGTAATATTGCGGGTTTTCCAAGGGACTGGTTTCGGCGTCGGCGGTCCGCTGTCGCTTGCCGGCATTCGCCGACTTCAGGATGTTCATGCCCTCGGCATAGGCGGCCATGACGCCGTACTCGATGCCGTTGTGGACCATCTTGACGAAATGGCCGGCGCCGCTCGGTCCGCAGTGGAGATAGCCGAAGGGGGCGGTTCCGGCATCCTTGCCGGCGGCGGGCACCCCGGCATCGGCGCCGGGCGCCAGGGTGGCGAAGACCGGGTCGAGATGCTGGACCGCGCTGTCGGGGCCGCCGATCATCAGGCAATAGCCGCGCTCGAGGCCCCAGACGCCGCCGCTGGTGCCGACATCGACATAGTTCAAGCCTTTCAATGCCAGGCGCGCGGCATGGTCGACAGCCTCGTGATAATAGGAATTGCCGCCGTCGACGATGATGTCGCCCGGCTCCATCAGGTCGGCCACCTGATCGACGATCCGGCTGGTGATCGCCGCCGGCAGCATCAGCCAGGCGCTGCGCGGCTTGGTCAGCTTGCCGACGAAATCCTCCATCGAAGCGGCTCCGATCGCGCCAGCCGACACAAGGGCTTCAACGCTGGCCGGGTTGATGTCGTAGACCACGCATTCATGGCCATCGCGCAGCAGGCGCCGCACCATGTTGGCGCCCATCCTGCCCAGTCCCATCATTCCGATCTGCATGTTTTTCGTCCTGCTTCTTGAGGGATAGAAGATCTACTGGCTCTATTGTTGGGGCATGATCTTTTCCGAAAACCGGTTTCCACTTTTCGCTAACGCGGACCTTCGGTTCGGGATCATGCTCTAGTCCGGCTTGTCGATACCGACGGAAAAGTCGACATTCTCCCAACGGCCGGCATCGGGCCAGAAAAAAGTAAAGACGATCATATTGCCCGGCGGGAGATCGGCAACGGGCAGGTCCATGAGATGGATGCCGAAGGCGTTCTCGATCGTCGCGGCGTCACGGATGGTTGCCCAATCGTCGTTGCTCCAATGGACCACCGCCCGGGCCAGCAGTTCGACGCGCAGCAGCTTGCCGGCGGGCATGGCGCGGAGCTTGTGATTGAAGCGCCATGTCCGGCGCGGCGCCACGGTCCTGTCCTCGATGTAGCGCTTCACGCCTTGCGGCGGCATGTCGAAGACGGCGCCGTCATTGAGCGAGCGCAGCAGCTTGATATGCTCCGAATGCGCCCAGACCAGAGGCATGGCGCTGCCCGACGGTCCGCCGTGCCGCAGTTCGTGTTCGGCGATGTCGGGACCATCCCAGACCTGCTCCGGCAGCAGGCCGCCAAACCCGGCCGAATCCTCCAGGGTCTTTAACAGGCTCGCTGCCTTGTCCTTGCGGCCCGCCGCCAGTTCGTAATGGGCGCGCTCGCCGAGCAGCAGCGGCCAGGGCCGGCCCTGGCCGGACCCGTCGAAGGGCGCGCCGTCGGCGTGCTCGCCATAGCCGTCACTGGTATAGCGATACCAGACGGGCCCCTGCGGCAGGTCGCAGCGCAGCCGCGCATCGATGACCCTGACCGTGTCGACGATGCGCGGATCGTCGGCGGCCCTGAGGCCGAAGCGGACGAGCGCCAGCGCATCCGGGCTGACGATCGCCTCGGCCGGCCGGTCGCTATCGCCCGGCGGCCGGTTCTTGATCGGCACATAGCCGTCCTTCGGCGACGCCGCGCCGGCGGTGTCGGGCGGCGCGATGCGGACGTAATAGCCCTCGACGCCGACCTCTTCGCCGAGTGGAGTGCCGGTGACATAGGTCCAGCGCTCGATCTGGTCGTTCCAGACATCGGCGGTTTCCCGCAGATAATTTGCCGGCTCTGCTTTGCCGCAAGTTTCGAACAGGTCGGCCGCGGCCAGCAGGGCTGCGATCTCGACGGCCAGCGTGAACGGGCTGTAGCCGGCATCCTCTTCCCAGCGGTCTTCGCCGGTGACCGGACCGTTGCGCACGACGTAGGAAGCGGCGCGCTCGACCATCGGCATGAAGGAGCGCAACGCGGCGTCTGCCAGATGCCCAGCCCGGCGCAGCGCGTCTGCGAGCAGCAGCGGAAACGCGCATTCGTCCATCTGGATGCCCGGCCAATAGGCTGATCCGTCGAGCCAGGCGTTCTGCGGCCAATGCCCATCCGGCTGCTGGATCGAGCGGAGATAGGCGAGGATCTCAAGCGCTTGCGCCGGATCGCCGGCGGCGAGGAAACCGCCCGCGGTTTCGACCAGGTCGCGCGGCCAGACCAGATGATAGCCGCCGACATCGTCGTCGCCCTTGCTGAAGCCCCACGGGATCGACAGGCTGGCGACGGCCGCTCCGGTGGATGAGCGATGCGTTGCCAGAACTGCCGTGCTGACACGATACGTGTTGATCCCCGCACCACGCCGGTCCAGCGGCAGCAAGCCAGCCTGCCATTTGCGCCATTTTTCGATAAAGGATTTGGCCGCGGGCGCAAAGCCTCGCTTCAGGCTGGCCGAGGCATTTTCCGCCGCCTCTTGCGGCGTCGTTCCGAAACCCAGCGCCAGCAACGCCGTCGGGTTCGCAGCCGAAAAGCCGATCTCGCCGGTCAGCGCGACATTGCCGTCCTCGGCCCTGCGGCAAGCCGGGTCGAGTCGGCCGTCACGACTGAGTTGCTGCCAGCCGTCGGAGACACCGACATAGCCGGCCGAGCATGCTCCCCAAGGCAGCGACGAGGCGAGCGCCAGGCAAACGCCACGTCCCGATGCAAACAGGACAGGCCTTCCCTCGTGGTCGCCGACCCAGGCGGTGTTGGCCATGCCGGCGTTGACCAAATGCGGCGCCAGCAGCGCGTAGACGCGGTGATCGGCGTGTGTGCGTCTCAGCGGCGTGAAGCTGATTTCCTGACGCAAAACAGGATGTTCCGGGTCCGTAACGATACGCTTCTCGATCCAGTAGGTGGCGGCGGTGTTGACCAGCCTGTAGGCGGGCACGCCGTCCTCGAACGGCTCGAGGCTGTGCACGGCATCGCGCTTTTCTTCCGAGAAATAGAAGCCGGGGCCGGTGACGACCAGTCCCATGTCTCGCGTGCAGGCGCTGTCGAGGCGGGGATAATAGACCTCGTTGAGGATGCCGTGGCTGATCGTGAACCAGACAGGACAGGCCGGCGAAAGCGCGGTTCCGATGCCGCTCTTGGCGCTCGACGTCCAGCGCGCCGGAATTCCGGGTGCACCCAGCGCATCAGTCGGCGTCGCTGCCATCTCGATTTCGATCTCCTGCCCCACCCCTAGACCAGGAGCCGAAGCCTTTTCAATCATTGCACCGCAAGTTGATCGTCAAACCTTCATCGATCGCTGTTGACAAGTGCGCCCATCTAAATTTGTCTGACAATATTGAAACGAGGGTCGTCATAACAGCCGCCAGCAGCCAACAACGACCAGCAATCCATGGGAGGATAACAGATGAAGAAGATACTCGTCCTGAGTGCCCTTGCAGCGATGCTCGCGTCAGGCGCAGCACTGGCCGACACCAGCGACAAGAAGATCGCCTTTTCCAACAATTATGCCGGCAATTCGTGGCGACAGGCGATGCTCGACAGCTATGCCATCGTCACCAAGAAGGCGGTCGCCGACGGGGTGGTCGCTGCCGCGGACATCTTCACGACGGCCGACAAGGAAGTGCCGACACAGGCGGCCCAGGTGCAGAACCTGATCCTGCAGGGCTATGACGCCATCGTCATCAACGCCGCCTCGCCGGACGCGCTCAACGGCGCCGTCAAGCAGGCCTGCGATGCCGGCATCGTCGTCGTCTCCTTCGACGGCATCGTCACCGAGCCCTGCGCCTACCGCGTCGTCGTCGACTTCAAGGACATGGGCAGGCAGGAAGTCGAGCAGATGGCCAAGTTCCATCCCGAGGGCGGCAATCTGCTGGAAATCCGCGGCCTTGCCGGCACGTCGATCGACGACGCCATCCACGCCGGGATTCTGGAGGGTGTCGCCGCCCATCCCGAGTTCAAGATCGTCGGTTCGGTGACCGGCGACTGGGACCAGACCACAGCACAGAAGGCGGTCGCGACGATCCTGCCGTCGCTGCCGGAGATCGTCGGCGTCGTCGATCAGGGCGGCGACGGCTATGGCGCGGCACAGGCCTTCGCCGCCGCCGGCAAACCGCGCCCGACCATCATCATGGGCAACCGCCAGGACGAATTGCAGTGGTGGAAGGAACAGAAGGACAAGGATGGCTACCAGACCTGGTCGGCGTCGATTGCGCCGGGCGTGTCGTCGCTGGCCTTCTGGGTGGCGCAGCAGGTGCTCGACGGCCGCACCGATGTGCCGCATGACCTGTTGGTGCCATACCTCGCCTTCACCCAAAATAATTTCGAGGCCGAGCTGCCGAACATCCCCAAGGGCGGCGTCGCCAGCCACGAATACACGCAGGAAGACGCCATCGCGGCGATCAAAGCCAACATCAAGTGAGCGTGGCACGTTGCCAGCTGCGTCGCCAACCGGATATCGCCAGGGATGCCTAGGGGTGACGCGGATATTGTCAGGCTGGACGGAGCCGAAAAACATTTCGGCGCCATTCGGGCGCTCGCCGGGGTGGATTTCCACGTCGGCGCCGGCGAATGCGTCGGTCTCGTCGGCCACAATGGCGCGGGCAAGTCGACGCTCATGCATATGGTGGCGGGCACGCTCGTGCCCGACAGCGGTCGGATCGCGGTGCGTGGCGGCATCGAGGATAACTATTCGGTGCCGCGCGCCCAACAACTTGGCATACGCTGCGTGTTCCAGGAACTGTCGCTGTGCCCGAACCTCAGCGTTGCCGAGAACACCCGAATCAACCACCCGGCGCTGCGCGGCCTCGGCTGGCGGCGCAAAGCGGCCGATCTGATCGCCGCCAAGCTCGACGAGATATTTCCGGGCCACAGCATCTCCGCCGCCGATATCGCCAGCGACCTTTCCATCGGCAGGCGGCAGATGGTCGAGGTGGCGCGCGCCTTCACGGTGACGCAGGATCCGCTCGAATTGGTCATCCTCGACGAGCCGACATCCTCGCTCGACGCGCACACGGCCGGCCAGTTGCTGGGTTTCGTCCGGCGCTTTGTCGCCGGGGCCAAGAGCTGCATTCTGATCTCGCATGTTCTGGGCGAGGTGCTCGGGAATGCCGACCGCATCGTGGTGATGCGCGACGGCAAGGTCGTCGCGTCGGATGCGGCTAAGGCTTTCGATCGCGGCAGGCTGGTGACGACCATGGGCGGAGCGGCAGCGCGTGAGAAGATCGCGGCCGAAATCGCGACCCAAAAGCCGGAGACCGGCCCGTTGCGGGTCCGGGCCCGCCCAGCGCGGCAACAGGACGGCAACGAACTTGTGGCGCATGCCGGCGAGATCATCGGCCTTGCCGGGCTTGCCGGTCATGGCCAAACCGATCTGCTGCTGGCGATTTTCGCAGCCGCGGCGCACACCAAAACCGGCATCGAGGTCACCGCGCCGGTGGCGCTGGTGGCCGGCGACCGCCAGTCTGACGGGATCTTTCCGCAATGGTCGATTGCGCAAAACATCGGCATCCGCTCGCTGGCGCGATTGCGCAACGGCCTGCTGATCTCGCCGCGGCGCGAAGCCGAACTCGCCGACTTCTGGCAAAAGAAAATCGGCATCCGCACCCCCGACATGAACAACAACATCTTCTCGCTGTCCGGCGGCAACCAGCAGAAGGCCCTGTTTGCCCGGGCGCTCGGTTCCGACGCCAGGATCGTGCTGATGGACGACCCGATGCGCGGCGTCGACATCGGCACCAAGCTCGAAGTCTACGACCTCGTGCGCGAAGAGGCTGGCCGCGGCCGCACCTTCCTCTGGTACACCACGGAAACCGAAGAGCTCGACAATTGCCACCACGTCTATGTCTTCAAGAACGGCCGGATCGTCGCCAAGCTTGGTCGCGACGAGCTGACCGAGGAAAAGATCATTCAGTCCTCGTTCGGCGACGCGGCCTGAGATGACGGCAGCACCCGTCGAGACCGGTCCCAAGAGTTCTTCCGAGCGAAGCGCGTTGGCGCGGGCGCGTCTGCTGCGCGGGCTGCTGCCAGCGATGTCGCTGATGCTGGTGCTGCTGGCGATCGCCTGGCTCAACCCGCGCGCCATCAGTTATTTCGGCTTCAGCCTGATGCTCAATTTGGCGGTCCCGATCGCCCTGGCCACGATCGCGCAGATGTTCGTCATCGCCGGCAACGAGCTGGACCTGTCGATCGGCACCTTCGTCGGTTTCGTCGGCTGCGTCACGGCGACATGGCTGAAGGAGGCGCCGCTGGTCGGTGTCTTGATCCTCCTCGGGTCGATCGGCGTCTATGCGCTGCTCGGCGCGCTGATCCATCTGCGCAACCTGCCTTCAATCGTGGTGACGCTCGGCATGAGTTTTGTCTGGCAGGGCCTCGCCATCCTCATCCTGCCGAAGCCCGGCGGCAAAGCACCGGACTGGCTGCTGTCGCTTATGGCCTTCAAACCGCCCTTCGTTCCGTTCCCGATCATTGCGGCGCTGCTGATCGCGGCGGTCGTTCATTTCGGGTTGATGCGCACCTCGTATGGCGTGATCCTGCGCGGCTCCGGCGGCAATGCCGCGGCCCTCAGCCGTGCCGGCTGGTCGCTGCTCAAGACCAAGATCGTGCTGTTCGCGTTGACCGGTCTGTTCGGCGTTTTGTCCGGCATGGCCCTGATCGGCATCACCACCTCGGCCGATGCCAATATCGGCAATGGCTACACGCTGCTTTCGATCGCCGGGGTCATCCTCGGCGGCGGCGAATTTGTCGGCGGCCGGGTATCGCCGATCGGCGCGGTAATCGGCGCGCTGACGCTGGCGCTCGCCGCCTCGCCGCTGCTGACCTTCATGCACATCCCGCCCGATTGGCAGGTGGCCGCCAACGGCGCCATCCTCATCATCGTGCTGGCGGCCCGGGTGCTGATCAGCCGCAGGGAGAGGTGAGGGGATGGCATCGATGCGATTGCTGCTCGCAAAACCCTGGATATGGTCCTTCATCGGTGCGCTGCTGGTGTGGCTGGCGACGATCACCTTCACCGGCGGATATGGCGGCGGCGGCATGATCACGGCGGCACTTTCGCTCGCCGTCTTCACCGTCATCGTCGGTGTCGGCCAGATGTTCGTGATCACGCTCGGTCCCGGCAATGTCGACCTGTCGCTGCCCGCCAATATCGGCCTCGCCAGCGCCGTCGCCATGAAGGTGATGGACGGCAATGATTCAATGATCGCGGTCGGGCTGCTGGCGGCGCTGGCCTGCGGCATGGCGATCGGCGCCGCCAATTATCTGTTGATCTGGGCGCTGCGCATTCCACCGATCATCGCCACACTGTCGGCGAGCTTCATCATCCAGTCGATCGACATCAGCTATGGCCGCGGCTTGCAGATCAAGCCGCCGCCGGGCTTTGCCAGTTTCACCAACTGGCAGATTCTTGGCATTCCGGTGCTGGCGATCCTCACCGTGCTGTTCTCCATCGGCGCTGCGATCGTGCTGCAGCGCATGATCTATGGCCGTTCGGTGCTGGCGATCGGCCAGAACATCCGCGCGGCGTGGCTGGCCGGCGTCAATGTCGGCCGCATCCGCTTTCTTACCTACACGCTGTCGGGCGCGCTCGGCGGCCTCGACGGGGCGCTGCTCGCCGGCTATTTCCGCGGCGCCAATGTCGATATCGGCAATGAGTACCTGCTGGCCTCGATCGCCGTCGTCGTCATCGGCGGCACGTCGGTAGCCGGCGGCAAGGCCAATGTGCCGGGTGTATGGGGCGCGGCCCTGTTCCTGGTGCTGCTTTTGACCATGCTCAACACGTTCGGCGTCAGCGCCGGCGTCCGTCTGTTGCTGACCGGGCTGATCATCGTCGGCGTCATCACTGCCGCCGGCGGGCAGAAAGCGCTGCGCTAGCAAGCGGGGGCCCTTGGCGGCGCTGACCTGTGTCATCTCATACGTGCTTGCGCCCGCCAGATTCGCGGAACCAGCTGTCGGGATAGGGATACCACCAGTCCTGGATCGCTGGCCTGTGGTCGATGATGACCATCTTCGAGCGGCGGAAGGCATCCAGCCCCTGGCGACCAAGTTCGCGGCCGAGGCCCGACGCCTTCCAGCCGCCGAACGGCAGTGCGTCGTTGTCGATCAGCGGATTGTTGACCCAGACCATCCCTGCCTCAAGCCGCTCCGCAGCCTCATGCGCCTCGGCAAGATCAGTGGTGAACACCGAGGCGCCGAGCCCGAACGGGCTGTCATTGGCAAGTTCTATCGCCTCGTCGAAATCCTTGACCCGGCAGATCGCGGCGACTGGCCCGAAACATTCTTCCCGCACGATCGCCATGTCGGGGGTGACGCCGGTCAGGATCGTCGGCTCGTAGAACCAGCCGACATTGTGCGCCGGCGGAATACGCCCGCCGGTGATCGCCTTGGCACCATTGCGCACGGCATCGTCGACCAGCCGCATGACTTTCGCCCGCGCCGCCTCGCTGACCAGCGGCCCGATCTCGGTCTTGTCGAGGCCGTTGCCGATGCGCAGCGCCCGTGTCTTCTGCGCAAACAGCTCGACAAAGCGGTCATGAACGGCATCGACGACGAAAAACCGTTCGGCCGAGGTGCAGACCTGGCCGGTGAGATGGAACGCGGCGGTGACGCTGCCGGCGGCCGCCACGTCGAGCGGGGCGTGTCGGCTGATGATCAGCGGATCGCTGCCGCCGGCCTCGATGACGCATGGCTTCATGCGCTCGGCGCAAGCGACGGCGACAGCCTTGCCGGCGGCGACCGAACCGGTGAAGGCAACCGCATGGGTGCGATCGGAGGCGATCAAAGCCTGCGCCGTGGCCGCCGCGCCGGGCAGGCAGGAAACCAGGCCCTCCGGCAGTGAGCGGAACACGGTCATGTAATCCAGCGTCGACAGTGTCGTCGCTTCGGCCGGCTTGATGACGCAGGCATTGCCGGCGGCAAGCGAGGCGGCAACTGTCCAGCACATCAACAGGATCGGGAAATTGTAGGGCATGATGTGCACAGACGTGCCGTAGGGCTCGTAGCGCGCATACTGGAACGAACCCGCCTGCGTCGTGCCGGCGATCTTGCCGGCATCGTCACGCGCCATCTCGGCGTAGTAGCGGAAGATCGGCGCGCAATTGGCGATCTCGCCGATTGCTTCCGGATAGGGCTTGCCCATCTCGCGCACCATAAGCTCGGCGCAGCGCGTGAAGTGGGCCGCCTCGATGGCGTTGGCGACTGCATGCAGATGCCCGGCGCGGCTCTTGGCGTCGAGCTTTTTCCAGGCAGCTTGCGCCCTGGCCGCAGCGGTGAGCACGGCGTCGATCTCGCCGTCGGTTGCAGTCGCGATGGCGCCGACGGTTTCCAGTGTCGCCGGATCGATCACCGGTTTTGCCCCGCCGGTCATCGGCCGATAATCCGGATTGACGAAGAAGGCCGGCCGGTCAGGTGAGAAGTCCATGGTCGTCCTTTCAAGCTGCTCAGCGGATCATGTAGACCTTCTTGATGGTCTCGTGGACGGTGCAGACGCCCTTCCAGTCCTGCGGAAAGAACGCCGCCGTGTCCGGTTCGATCTCGATCACCTCGCCGGATTCGTGGACATAGGTGCAGCGGCCCTCGAGGAAATGGCAGAATTCGTCGCGGGTAACGTGGCAGTGCCATTTGCCTGGGGTGCAGACCCACAGCCCGCATTCGGAGCGGCCTTCCGGCCGCTTGTGCAGCAATTTGCCGGAGGTGCGGGATTCGCCCTCGATCATGGTGGGGATGACGCCCCAGTCGACGAGGTCTGTAAGGGCGAGCGGCGATTTCATGATCGGTGTCGGCATGTCGTGAAGCTCCAGTGGCTGGCTTCAGGCCAGCATGTAAATGTTGCGGATGGTTTGGTGGACGGTACATTCGCCCGCCCAGCCGGCCGGGAACATGACCACCGTGGCGGCAGAGACTGCTATCACCTCGCCGTCGTCCGATCGGTAGGTCGCGCGGCCGGCAACGAAATGGCACAACTCGTCGCGCGGGATCGCCAGCCGCCAGCGGCCGGGCGTGCAGACCCAGATGCCGGATTCCGGCTGGTTGTTCGGCCCCTTGTGGACGAGCCTGCCGGTGGAGTGCGAAGCACCTTCCAGCGCATTGGGCTGTGCGCCCCAGTCGACGAGGTCGGTGCGGGTCGAGGCTTGGTGGAGATGTGGCACAGTGGAGGTCATGTGGGTGCTCCGCCGGCGCGATGCATGACTTCGCGATCGTCTCGCTCTACGGCGCCCCCCTCTGTCCTGCCGGACATCTCCCCCACGAGGGGGGAGATTGGCAGCTCTGGCGGCGGCACTCTTCTTGCGACATTTGTGATTGGCGAAATCAGTGATGACGGCCAATCTCCCCCCAAGTGGGGGAGATGTCCGGTAGGACAGAGGGGGGCGCGAAGGAACGCCATACCCATCCGCCCGGTCACAGCAGCTCCTCCAGCAGCCCGGCCGCCTTCTCCGGGCCGTTCTGCGATTGCATCTGGGCCGACGTCTTCGCCAGCTTGACCTTGATTGCCGGGTCGGTCAGGCAGGTTTCGATCTTGGCGATTAGCTCGGCGTCGCTCCAGTCGTAGCGCGGCATGCCGAAGCCGTGGCCGGTTTCCTCGACCCGCGTCGCGTTGTCGTGGCCATCCCAGACATAGGGCATGATGATCGCCGGCTTGCCGAAGTAGAGACACTCGGTGAACGAGTTGTTGCCGCCATGGTGGATAACCGCGTCGACCTGCGGGATCACCGAGGGCTGCGGAAACCAGCTCTCGACGATGACATTGCCGGGCACTTGCGCGTATTGGTCCTTGTAGCCGCCGACATTGACCAGCGCCCGGTAGCGAGTCTCGGCCAGCGTCGCGATGATGCGCTTCAAGAGATCGACATCGCCGGCGCCAAGGCTGCCGAACGAGACGTAGAGCAGCGGCCCGTCATTATTCTCAGCAAAGGTCGGCACGGTGTAGGGCTTCTCCTGCCGCACGCAGCCTTCCAGATACTGGAATTTTGCCGGGTCGAGCGGATGGCGGCGCTTGAACTTTGCCGCCTCGGGATAAAGCAGCAGGTTGAGGTAAGGCGAGGCCTCGAAGAATTGGCCGATCGGATACGGCGCTTCGTTGTTGGCTTTCAAAAACGTATTGAAGTCGTCATGGATCGGCTTGATTGCCGCGTTGAAATGGTCGCGGTAGCGCTGATGGCAGGCGTGGTCGTTCTCGCCGCAGCCGGACAGATGCGGAGGGATGTCCTCGTCCTCGATCTCGTTTTCCGAGCAGGAGATGACGCGCACCCATGGCTTGCCATACTGCTTGATCGCCGGGAACAGGATGACGTTGTCTACGCAGATGACGTCGGGCTTGATCGTCGCAAGCACGCCGGGCAGGTCCTTCTCAGCCCATTTGGCGCTGTCGACGATCGCCGTCCAGCAGTCCTTCACGTAATTGTCGACCTGGTCGTAGGGCGATTTGCGGAAATTCGGGATGTGGCCGTTGATGAAGTCTTCCCAGAACTTGGCCATCTGCTCGGGCGGCATCGGCTCGGACAGGTTCACCGGATGCGCCTCGAAGCCGTAGCCCTTGTAGACGTCGACGAAGCCGGGGTCCGACAGGAACACCGCTCTGTGGCCGCGCGCCTCGACCGCCTGGGCGATACCGACGGAGTTGAGCGCCGGGCCGTAGGCCGCTTCCGGAAAAAACGCGATGGTCTTCTGCGCCATGAAAGTTCTCCTTCAATCAATCTGCGAAAATTCTGACGTCGGCGGCATCCCAGCCGAGTTCGACCGCATCGCCCGACGCGACCGGGCGGCGGTCGGCGGCGTCGGCGGTGACGCGCACCAGGAACGGTTTTTGTGACAGAGCGGTGCGGACATGCAGCTGCAGGTCCAGCCCGTGATAGGCGAGCGCCTCGACGATGCCGGCAACACGGTTGGCCGTCTCTGGCGGCGGGAACAGCCGGATGCGCTCGGGCCGCACCGAAGCGACCGCCGCAGCGCCGGGCGAAAGTATTTCGGGAACCATGCCTGATATCCGCGCACCATTGGCTGCCAGCACGCCATCGTTGGCGGCTTTGCCCGGCACGAAATTCATGACGCCAATGAAGTCGGCGACGAAACGGTCGGCCGGATGTTCGTAGACCGCATGCGGCGTGTCGCATTGCAGCAGCTTGCCGTCCCTCAGCACCGCCATGCGGTCGGCCATAACGAGCGATTCCTCCTGGTCATGGGTGACGATGACGAAGGTGATGCCGACTTCGTGCTGCAGCCGCTTCAGCTCCAGTTGCATGGCGCCGCGCAATTTCTTGTCGAGCGCACCGAGCGGCTCGTCGAGCAGCAGCAGCCGCGGCCGCTTGACCAGCGCCCGGGCAAGCGCGACGCGCTGCTTCTGGCCGCCCGACAATTGCTCCGGCTTGCGGTCGGCGAAGGCGACAAGCTCGGTCGTCGCCAGGATGGCGTCGACGCGGGAGCAGATTTCGTTTGCCGGCAAGCGCTCCATTTCAAGGCCGTAGGAAACATTGGCCCGGACGCTCATATGCGGAAACAGCGCGTAGGACTGGAACATCAGGTTGACCGGCCGCCTGTTGGGCGGGGTTTTGGCGATGTCGCGGCCGTCGAGCAGGATGCGCCCCTCATTGGGCGTCTCGAAACCGGCCAGCATGCGCAGCAGCGTGGTCTTGCCGCAGCCGGAAGGTCCGAGCAAGGCGAAGAACTCGTTCTCGCGGATATCGAGCGAGATGCCGTCGACGGCCGTCACCCGGCCGAAGTTCTTCGACACCTTGTCGATCGCCAGCAGCGTGCGGGGCTCGCTCATTGGCCGATGACTCCGCGGTTGAGCCGCTGCGACAGGGTTAGCGCGGTGATTGAGACCGCCATGACGATGGTCGCCAATGCATTGATCTCCGGCGTGATGCCGAAGCGGATCATCGAATAGATCTGCATCGGCAGCGTAGTCGAGGCGCGGCCGGCGCCGGCGGTGAAGAAGGCGATGATGAACTCGTCGACCGAAAGGGTGAAGGCGAGCAGCGCGCCGGCGACGACCGCAGGCAGGATGACCGGCAATGTCACCCGCCTGAAGGTGGTGAGCGCGGAAGCGCCGAGATCGGCGGAGGCCTCGACGATCGACCAGTCGAAGCTTTTTAGCCGCGCGCGCACCACCGAGCAGACGAAGGCGAGGTTGAAGACGACATGGGCGAGGATGATGGTGTGCAGGCCGAGCGTGAAATCGAGCATAGAAAAGAAGCTGAGCAGCGCCACCGCCAGCACGATGTCGGGAATGATCATCGGCGCAAAGATCAGCGCCTCGAGGCCGCTTCCGTACTGCCGGCGCATTTCGACGCCGATGGCCAGCAAGGTGCCGAGCAGCGTGGCGATGGCTGTCGAGACCAGCGCCACGATCAGCGTGTTGAGGGCGGCGGAAAGGATCGCGGCGTTTCCGGCGAGCGAGGCATACCATTTCAGCGAAAAGCCCGACCAGACGGTCGGCAGCCCGCCTTGGTTGAACGACAGCGCCACCAGTACGGCGATCGGAACGTAGAGGAAGGCGAAGACGAGCGTCAGCACGAGCCAGAGCGTACGCCGTGTGGCGGGCGAGCGCTCAGTCATCGGCGCCTCCTTTCGCTTCGGCGATACGGCCCGCGGCGCGATCGGCAGCCAGGGCCTGCGCCGTCAGCACCAAAAGCATGATGGCGATCAGCGCCATCGCCAGCGCTGCGCCGAACGGCCAGTCATTGGCGGTCAGGAACTGGTCGTAGACAAGATTGCCGATCATCTGGAAGCGGCCGCCGCCGAGCAGTGCCGGCGTGACGAAATTGCCGATCGACAGCACGAAGACGAAAACCGCCCCGGCGGCGATGCCCGGCACCGTCAGCGGCAGTATAACCCGGCGAAATGTGGTCATGGCCGAAGCGCCGAGATCGCGCGAGGCCTCGGCCAGCTCCGGATTGAGCCGAGACAGCGGCGCGTAGCAGGCGAGGATGACGAAAGGCAGGTAATTGTAGACCAGACCGGCGATGACGGCGCCTTCGGTATAGAGCATCGACGGCGGCTCGCCGGTATAGCCGAACCAGCGCAAGAGCTGGGTGATCAGGCCTTCGCGGTTGAGCAGCACGATCCATGCATAGGTGCGGATCAGGTAATTGGACCAGAAAGGCAAGACGGCGAAGAACAGGAACACCGGCTGCCACCGGCGCGGTGCTGCCGCGATCGCATAGGCGGCGGCATAGCCGATCACCACCGCGATCAGCGTTGCCGTGCCGGCGATGCGCGCCGAATTGAGGAAGATGCCGGCATAGAGCGGGTCGAGCACCAGCCCGAAATTCTCCAGCGTGAAGCTGTATTCGATGCCGCCATAAATGCCGCGCCGGAAGAAGGCGAGCGCCAGCACCAGCGCGCATGGCACCACCATCAAGGCGGTGAGCCAGGCCAGCGCCGGCGCCATCAGCAAGGAGGAGCGAGAAGGTGTGAACGATCTCATGTCGCACCCTCCTCTGGCCTTGAGGCCATCTCAAAAGCATCGAAATTGTGTTTGGACAAGCGCCCCCTCACCCGGATTGCCAACCGAATTGCGAAGGGCAATTCGGGGCAATCCGACCTCTCTCCGAGGGGAGAGGAGGTCGCCGACCTTGGCGTCAGCCTCTTCTCCCCAGCGGGGAGAAGGTGGCCGCGAAGCGGCCGGATGAGGGGGTGCTGCGCCGGAGATTGGCGAGCGGCTGCAATCCAGCCGATCTCCCCCCTTGAGGGGGAGATGGCCGGCAGGCCAGAGGGGGGCGTGAAGGAACGCAAGCCTGATTCCAGATGCCGAAACTACTGCGCCGCCTTGATCTCGCTGACGATCTTCGAATAGTCGCGCTGGGCGTCGCCGACGTCGCGCAACTGCTCGAACTTGACCAGTTCGGCCACAGGCATGTTCATATTTGGGAATTTGGCGAGGAAATCCGCCGGCAGGCTTTCCATAGCCGGCTTGTTCGGCACCTTGTAATCGATGTTCTGAGCCGCCCAGGCGTGGTTCTTGGCGTCCAGCATGAAGTTGATGAACTGGAAGGCGGCGTCCTTGTTGGCCGATGCCTTCATCACCACCATCGTATCGACCCACAGGTCCGAGCCTTCCTTGGGTATGGTGTATTTAATCTGCGGATTCTCGGCGATGCCATAGTTGCACCAGCCATCCCATGCCTGCACCATCAGCGCCTCGCCCGAAACCAGCTTCGAATAGAAGGTGGTGTCGTCATAGGCGAGCAAGGTCTTCTTGGCCGAGATCAGCAGGTCCTTGACCTCGGCGAGCTTGGCCGGATCGGTTTCGTTGACCGAATAGCCCTTGGCGAGCTGCCCGGCGGCAAGCAGCCAGCGGTCGGTCGCCAGCATCGTGGTCTTGCCCTTGAGCGCCTCGGACGGGGCGAGAAGATCGTTCCAGCTGGCCGGCTCGGTCTTCACCAGATCCGAGCGGTAGCAGAGGCCGGTTGTGCCCCAGGTGTAAGGCACGGAAAAATTGTTGCCGACATCGTGCGGCAGCTTGGCCGCCTCAGGATAGAGATTGGCGAGATTGGGGATCTTGGCGTGGTCGATCGTCTCGATCAGGCCGAGATTGTTCAGCACTTCTGCGAACGGCGAGGAAACGAAGACCACGTCATAGCCCTTGCCGCCCGAAGCAACGAGCTTGCCCATGATCTCCTCATTGGTGGCGTGAACGACGACCTCGCCGGAAACGCCGGTCGCTGCTTTGAAGGCGGCCATGGCGTCCGGCGCCATGTAGCCGTCCCAGTTGGAAATGACGAGATCGGCGGGGGCCGCCGGCGCCGACAGCGCCATAGCGAGGCCAAGCGCGATCGCGGAAGTTTTTAACGAACGGTGCCGCAGGGTGGTGGCGGTCATGACAGACTCCCATTCTGGTTGATCGTCGAATTCAATCAATCGTCGGACCAGCGCTTGCGACCATGCCGCCGCTTCGATCCTGTTCCCCGGTCTTTTTATTGCCGATTGAACCCACAGTACTATTGCAGAAAAAAGTACGTCAATCCATAATTTGGAAAATCGCCGCGAAGTCCAGCCGATCGCGCCCGCAAGGGCAGTTGGTAAAACCGCAGCGGTCGAGCCCGTTCACGAGAAACGCCATGCAAGCCGTTGCCAGACGCCCGCGCACCAATCATCTTGATCTCGCGCAGCGCATTCTCGATGTAGCCCGGCAGCGCGGCTTCGAGGCCGGCGCCCATCTCCCGGAACAGCAGATCGCCTCGCTCTGCAACGTCTCGCGGACCCCGGTGCGGGCCGCGCTGCGCCTGCTCACCGAAAAAGGCGTCGTGCGATGGGAAGCCGAATCCGGCTATCGGCTGGCCGTTGACCTCACCAAGCAGGCGACGCTTGCCACTGACCTGCCAAGCGCCGAGGAGGACGAACTCGCGGAGATGATCCTGCGCGATCGGTCGGCACGTCGGTTGGATCAGACTGTGACCATCGGCGCGTTGATGCGGCGCTACAGTGCCGAACGAAGGACAGTACTAAAAGCGCTAAAGAAACTGACAGACGAAAATCTTCTGGATCGCGCACCGGGACAGTCCTGGCTGTTCAGGCGAGCGCCAGACGATCCGGAGGCACAAGGGGAAAGCTATGAGTTCCGCCTGATGCTGGAACCCGCCGCCATTCTGGCGCCTGGCTTTCGGCTGGACGGGACCCGCGCGGCAGCGTTGCGCCAGGGCATGGAGGCGCTGCTGGCGCTGCCCGACGCCACATTCGATATCAGAGAGTTCCAGCGGCTGGACATCGACTTTCACGGCCTAATCGCCGGCGGCTCCAGCAACCGGTTCGTCGCCGACGCGCTGTCGGACCATCTCAGGCTGCGCCGGCTGCCGGGGACCTATGCCGGCGTCAACGTCTTCCGGCTGAAGCAATCGCTGCGCGAGCACCTGACCATACTCGACCAACTGGAAAGCCGGCAGTATGAGGTTGCAGCCGATCTGCTTCGCGTCCATCTGCGATTGTCCCGCAGCCAGCGACCGCAGGCGGCCAGTCGCGGCGCCCCCGCGTTGTTCGGCATGATCAGCCGGCCGGATTGACGAGGACCACGAGAACAGTGACGCGCAAAACCAGCCCGACTATCGCGTTGTTTCCCGAAGCGAGCTTCGGTGCCGCGCTCAATTGCGTCGGCATCGCGCAGGCCTTGCGCGCAAGGGGTGCGCGGCCGGTGTTTATCTGTCACGCCGGCTTTTCCGGCGTGTTCGCCGACTACGGGTTTCAGGAATACCAGTTGCCGACCGACGATCCGCTGACCGACAGCGAACGCCAGAGCTATTGGCAGGCCTTCGTGCGCCGGCATCTGCCGCATTTCAGGCTGAGCCCGATCGACCAGCTCGAAACCTACGTCGCCCCGACCTGGCAAGCGATCGTCGACACCGCGGTCAATGCCGAGGCGCCGCTGCGCAAATTGCTGACCCGGTTGAAGCCGGACGCCGTGGTGCTCGACAACGTCGTCATGTTTCCAGCACTTGCTGCCGCCGGTTGCCCATGGGTGCGCGTCGTCTCCTGCGCCGAGACCGAGCTGCCCGACGCCGATGTACCGCCCTATCTGTCCGGTCTCGCCGCCGACGACCCCGGTCGCGCGGCCTTCGAGGCGCGCTACCTGGCAGCCGTCGCTCCGGCACATGACCGGTTCAACCGGCTTCGGACCGACGCCGGCCTTGCGCCCTTGCCGGAGGGGCTTTTTCTCGAAGCTTCGCCCGATCTCAATCTGCTGCTGACCCCAACCATCGTGCGCAGGCAGCGCGCCGAGCCGCTCGACCCGGCCCGCTTCGTCTATCTCGAAGGCTGCGTCCGTTCGGAAGGGCCGTTCGACGTGCCGGTCTTTCCACGCAATGACGGGCCGCTGGTCTATCTCAGCTTCGGCAGCCTGGGCGCGATGGATGTCGGGCTGATCGAGCGCATGCTCGCCGTGTTCGACCGGCTTCCGGCCCGCTTCATCGTCAATGTCGGCGGTCTGCGCGACAGCTATCGCGCGGTTCCGGACAATGTCTATCTCGACGCCTGGTTTCCGCAACCGTCGGTTGTCGCCAAGTCCGATCTCTTCATCCATCACGGCGGCAACAACAGCTTTTGCGAAGCGCTGCGTTTCGGCGTGCCGTCGCTGATCATGCCCTATTGCTGGGACGGGCACGACAATGCGCAACGCGCCGAGGAAACCGGCGTCGGCCGCTACCTCAGCCGCGATGGCTGGAGCGACGACGAACTGGAACAGGCTATCCTTGGCCTAATGGCCGACGGCGAGATGCGCTTTCGCCTCAAGGAGAATGCGGCCACCATGGCGCGGGCGCCGGGAACTGACGCCGCCGCCGAAGCCATTCTCGCCCTCGCAAGGACGTGACCTGATGCTCAACACCACGACAACGGATGCACCGCAAATGACCCCGACGGACGATCCGAAGCGATGGCTGGAGCAGCAGGGGATCAGGGAAGTCGAGTGCCTGGTGCCGGACGTGAACGGCGTGTTGCGCGGCAAGGCGTTGCCAACGGCCAAGTTCCTGAAGTCGCTCGAAGACCGCGCGCTCTACCTGCCGAGCAGCGCCTTCCTGGTCTGCATAGACGGCCGCTATTCCGGTTCCAACGACGAGGGCTTCGCCTATCAGGATCCCGACATGCGGATGGTGCCGGATGTCGCGACGCTCTGCCTTGCGCCCGGCGCTGGAGCTGAAAAGGCCTATGTCTTCACCGATGCGTTTCACATGGACGACCGGCCGTGGATGGCCTCGCCACGTCATGTGTTGAGGGCCGTGCTCGATCTCTATCACCAGCGCGGCTGGCGGGCAGTGGTGGCGCCGGAGCTCGAATTCTACCTGACCGCGCCCAATCCCGATCCCGATCGGCCGTTGATCGCGCCGGTCGGGCGCAATGGCCGCTCCGAAACCGTGCAGCACCCCTATGACATGGCGGCGCTGGAGGAATTCGAGCCGGTGATCCAGCGGCTCTACGACTATGCCGCAAAGGCCGGGCTGCCGCTCGATACGCTGATCCACGAGTCAGGCACGGCGCAGCTGGAGATCAATTTCCTGCATGGCGACGCGCTGCCGCTGGCCGACAAGGTGCTGCTGTTCAAGCGGATGACGCGCCGGGCCGCGCAGGATAATGGCATGCATGCGACCTTCATGGCCAAGCCGATCGCCGCACAAGCCGGCAGCTCCATGCATCTCCACATGTCGGTCATCGACGAGGCCGGGAATACGCTGTTCGCCGGGCGTGACGATGCCGACACCGAGATGTTCGGGCATTTCATCGGCGGCCTGCAGAAATACATTCCGGAGGTGATGCCGCTGTTTGCGCCGAACGTGAATTCGTTCCGCCGCATCCGGCCGAACCACAGCGCCCCCGCCAACATCGAGTGGTCGCATGACAATCGCTCCTGCGGCCTGCGCGTGCCGGCCGGTGGGCGGGCCGCGCGGCGGGTGGAAAACCGGCTGCCCGGCGCCGATGCCAACCCCTATCTGGCGATGGCCGGCTCGCTGCTCTGCGGCTATCTCGGCGTCGAGGAAAAGCTCTCGCGTTCGCCCGAGGCATCGGGCAACGCCTATCGCAGCAAGAGCACGCTGCCGAAAACCATGGAGGAGGCGCTCGACCGTTTCGCCGCCTGCAGTCCGGTTCGGGACCTGCTCGGCGAGGATTTCGTCCAGACCTATTTGCGCGTCAAAAGCGTCGAGCTCGACCTGTTCCAGAGCGTCGTCACCAGTTGGGAACGCGACCACCTGCTGCTCAAGGTCTGATGATGGGCTTCAATTCCGGACTGGACATCGGCAAATCCTACTATGTCGCGACCGCCAATCCGGCGCATGATCATCCGGCGCTGCAGGGCGACGTCGACGTCGATCTGGTGGTGGTCGGCGGCGGCTGCACCGGACTGTCCGCAGCCCTTCATGCGGCCGAGCGCGGGCTGAAGGTGGTTCTCCTCGAAGGCGGCAAGATCGGCTGGGGGGCGTCGGGGCGCAATGGCGGCCAGATCATCCCCGGCCTGCGCAAGGGCGCCAAGGGCCTGGTTAAATTTTATGGGCCCGAACGGGCGCGGGCGCTTTTCGCTCTCGCCCTCGAGGCGCGCGGGCTGGTGCTCGACCTGATCGAGCGCCATGCCATCGATTGCGACCTCCGGCTCACCGGCCATCTGGCCGGTGCGGTCAACGGCTCCGACCTGCGCGACCTCGAGGAAGAGGCCGAGTGCCTTGCCAGCGTGATGAACTTTCATGACGTCGAGATGCTGTCGGCGGCGCAGGCGCGTGAAATGGTGAACACACCCTATCACGGCGCCATGTACGAGAAGCTCGGCGGCCATATGCATCCGCTGAACTACACGCTGGGTCTTGCCCGCGCCACGGCAGCGGCAGGCGTCACCATCCACGAGAATTCGGTAGCGCTGCGGCTGGAGCGGAAACCTTCCGTCCGGGTTTCCACGGCCAAGGGCTCGGTCCGGGCCAGACATGTTGTGTTGGCCGGCGACGCCCTGCTTCAGGGGCTCGAACCGCGCGTCAACAGCCGCATCATGCCGGTCGGCAATTACATCATCGCCACCGAGCCGCTGGACGACACCAGCGACGTCATCCCAAGCAACGCCGCCGTTTCCGACACACGCTTCGTCGTCAACTACTACCGGCTGTCGGCGGACGGCCGCCTGCTGTTCGGCGGTGGCGAGCGCTACACGCCGTCGCCGCCCGCCGACATTGCCGGCTTCGTGCGGCCGCATATGGAAAAGACCTTTCCGCAATTGCGCGGCCGCCGCATCGATCATGCCTGGGGCGGGCTGGTCTCGGTGACGACGTCGCGCCTGCCGGATGTCGGCCACTATGGCGAAGTCTATTTTGCGCATGGCTATTCCGGCAAGGGCGTGATCCTGTCGACGCTGTCGGGAAAGCTGCTTGCCGAGGCGATCACCGGCGATGCGTCGCGGCTCGATCTGTTCTCGACGCTGAAGCCAATGCCGTTTCCCGGCGGTACCGCCCTGCGCGGCCCGCTCTATGTGCTCGGCATGCTCTGGTACGCCATGCGCGATCGCATCAAGCATTGAGCAAGCAATCCACTGCCGCCGTGGTCTTGCGAGGAGGGCAGCCGGCTGCAGCTTCCCGACAAATTTGACCATGTGGACAAAGGTCGGATGCCGTTCCATAGTTCCCTCGCCTGATATCCAAAGAAACAGCCGGCTCGACACGGCGCCAATCAGAGGGGCATGCAATGGAAAACGGGAAGAGCAAAATCCAATCGAAACGCGGAGGGCTTTCGCGACGCGATTTGCTGGAACTCGGCGCGCTCGGCCTGGCGGCAACCATGCTGCCGGGCCAGGTCTTGGCGCAGGACAAGAAGCTGAAGGTGGCGGCGATCTTCGCCACGCCGACCGAGGAGCCATGGGTCCACCAGATCCATGTCGCCCTGCAGAGGGCCGAGAAGGAACTCGGCATCGAATACAAATGGTCGGAGAAGGTGCAGACGGCCGATTTCAGCCGTGTGATGCGCGAATATGCGCAAGGCGGCTATGAGCTAGTGCTGGGCGATGCGTTCGCTGCCGAACGCGAATCCCGCCGCACCGCCAGGCAGTTTCCGAAGGTCGCCTTCCTGTTCGGCTCCGGCGCCGGGCCGGCCGAGCCGAATTTCGCTGTCTTCGACAATTGGATCCACGAGCCCGCCTATCTCTCCGGCCTGATCGCCGGAAAGATGTCGAAATCAGGCACGATCGGCGCCGTTGCGGCGATGGGCATTCCGGAAGTGAACCGGCTGGTCAATGCCTTCTTTGCCGGCGCCCGCGAGGTCAATCCTGACATCAAGAGGAAGGTCGCATTCATCGGCTCTTTCTTCGACCCGCCAAAGGCCAAGGAAGCGGCTATCGCCCAGATCGACGCCGGCGTCGACGTGATCTATGCCGAACGTTTCGGCGTCATCGAAGCGGCAGTCGAGAGGAAGATCCTCGCCATCTCCAACATGTCCGACCAGTCCAACCTCGGCCCGGACACGGTGATCACCGGCCCGGTCTGGGACATGTATCCGACGGTCGAGCATGCGATCAAACTGGTCAAGGCCGGCGTCTTCACCGCGCAGGACTATGGCGATTTCTCGCGCATGGCCAAGGGCGGCTCCTTTCTGGCGCCCTACCACAAATTCGACAAGACGCTGCCCGCCGACGTCAAGGAGCTGGTCGAGAAGAAGAAGGCCGAAATCCTCGACGGCAATTTCCGTGTCGTCGTCGACGAGAACACGCCGGTTTCGGATTGAGCGGCGCAGCCCTCCCCTTGAGGGGAGGGTGCCGAGCGAAGCGAGGCGGGTGGGGTCACCT